>NZ_JANSIO010000112.1:0-9031 GCF_047462195.1 Synechococcus sp. R3-13
ATTCCTCCCGACACTGACCCTACGGGTACCGTGCGGGGCTCCTGCGATTTCTAGCTGAGCAGCTCATCGTTTCTGGAGGTTGTGTATCGGTGATCAACCCATTCTCATCCTTCCGGTGGAGACATTCTTCTCGCTCTCCAGCTGGGATCCCAGAAGTTGAACCTCAGCCCCCAGACGCTTCCGATCCTTTTGCTTCCCAACGGGAGCAGATGGTCAAGAAACAGCTCATCAAACGAGGGATCCGAGATCCACGGGTACTGGAAGCCATGGGAAAAGTGCCGCGTCACCTTTTTGTCCCCTCTGATCTGCGGGATCGGGCCTACAGGGATTGCCCTCTGCCCATCGGCTATGGCCAGACCATTTCTCAGCCCTATATTGTTGCTTTTATGACAGAAGCTGCTCGCCTCACGCCTGAATCGGTGGTGTTGGAAATCGGCACCGGCTCCGGCTATCAGGCGGCTGTTTTGGCAGAGCTGGCCCGGCAAGTGTATAGCCTGGAGCGTCTGTCCCCATTGGCTGCTCAAGCTCAACAAACCCTCGCTGCCCTGGGCTATCGCAACGTGGAAGTGCGTCAGGGGGATGGCTACCAAGGTTGGCCAGAGCATGCTCCCTACGATGCCATTCTGGTGACGGCAGCGCCCCCAACTGTGCCCATGGTGCTGCTGGATCAACTGGCGGTGGGGGGCACCTTGGTGGTGCCGGTGGGAGAAAGCCCTTCGGACTCCGGTGCCCAGGGATCCCAGTCCTTGCTGATCCTCTGCAAAACAGCCCAAGGATGGGTTCAAAAAGGGGCTTTTCCGGTGCAGTTTGTGCCCATGGTCTAGGGTTTTGCCCCCTCTACTCCTGCCAAAAGGTGGGCGCGAATTTGCAAAGCCAATTGGGGACGGTCGGTAATCAACCCTTGAACAACGGGATTTTGTCCTACTGAGCCGGCAAATGGCTGCAAGCACAACTTCATCACTTCAGGATCGTTCACCGTCCAAACGTACAGAGGGATCCCGGCCTGTTCAGCTTCAGCCAAGAACTGCAAGTTCACCCAACTGTAGTGGGGGGCCAGAAAATCCGCTCCCAACTCCCGGCAACGGGTAAGTAAAGATCCCTTGGCTTGCTCCTCAGCCTTTGCCTCGATCAACAGGCCAACCTTGGGTTGCGGGGACAAAAGCGTTTTAACCCGCTGCACCACCTGAGGCAAAAAAGAGGTGATCACAAATTCTTCGGGGGTCAAAATATCGCTAACGAGGGCAAGGACTTGTTCCTCATAGCCTGCTTCTTTGAGTTCGATATCGAGGGTGATCTTGCCCTTGATATGTGACAGGGTCTCTTCAAGAGTGGGAATCGTGGGTTTGCGGGCCCGAATCTCGGCCCAAGTTAATGCGGCCAAAGGCTGTCCATCCAAATCGGCATCGTGAACAACCAGTGGGATCCCATCTCGGCTACGGCGCACATCCAGCTCAATTTGCTCGGCCCCCACTTCAATAGCGGCAGCAAAAGCGGCCAACGTGTTTTCCTCGGCGTGGGTGTGCTCCCCACGGTGGGCGACAATCTGGGTGTAGGGGAGCATGTCAGCACCTCTGAAGCGGGGTTGAGTGCCAGGTTGCGCAGCTCTATTATGATTGGCTCTCGGTGGTTCAGAAAGGGATCCCAGCAGGCGACACTCCCCCAGCGGAAGCGATAAGCTAGGAGAGTCAATTAGGTCTCTGAAGCTATGGACGCCGCCGAAATTGCCGCCTTGAAAGAGCGCATCAAGCTAATCCGCGAACGCCGGCCAGCGGTAGCCAAGCTGTTGGAAAAGCCAGACTTGGGCAGCTTGCGCGTGGATGTCAACCAAGCGCTGGAGGAGATCGACGAGTTGCTCCACGAGTTTGAGCAGACTTTTGGCCCGGAAAGCTAGAGGGCTAGTTCCTGATAAGCTGCTGCAACTGGGCCAGAACCTCAGCGCTGTGGCGGCTGGGGTTTACAATTGGGTCGATTTCTCGCAAAATCCCCTCGGGGTCGATCAAGAACGTATTGCGCAGGGCAACATCGCCCATCCAGGATCCGTAGGCTCGACTGACCGTGCCGTCGGGATCCGACAGCAAAGGAAACTGTAGCCCCTCTGCCGAGCAAAAGCGCCTGTGAGAGTCCACCGAGTCAGCGCTCACGCCCACAACCTGTGCCCCCATGGCCCGGAACTTGGGCAAATCTTGCTGAAAGCGGCGGGCCTCAATCGTACAGCCGGAAGTGAAGTCGCGGGGGTAAAAATACAACACCACCCACTCCCCCCGAAAATCCGCCAGCCGCCGTATTTGCCCGGCTTGATCTGGCAATGCGAACTCCGGTGCCGGAGAACCTATTGGCGGGAGAGGAGTAGTTCCCCACTGGGCCCAGGCAGGCTGAGTCATCCCAAAGCCCACAAGCAGGCCCACAACCAATCCCATGAAAACCCTGCCCAATTCCCTCACTGCCCCTCCGAGACCTCTCTAGAACCCATCTCTAGTTTACATAACTTTATATGAGTCCAGGAACTCGCCTCACTGCGCAGAAGCAAGCCAGCGGGGTGGGAAGCATCTCCACTCTGCCAGCTCAATGTTGCCGCTTTGCCAATTCCTTTGCCAATTCAAGGTAACCACTTGCAGAGCAAAAGCTGCGGAGGGATCCCCAACCATCGCCAGAGTTGAGAGGTGCGTTCGATGGGGGTATAGCGCAGTTGAGCGTACAGTTGCCGCGCGGGGAGATTGTCTTCCAATACGTGCAGATGCAAACAGCGGTAGCCCCACCCTTTCGCCACCCCTTCAGCACTGAGCAAAAGCAGACGAGCAATTCCTCGCCGCCGCCAGCCGGGCAGCACCGCCAAGTTGGAGAGGTAGGGATACTTCCCGTGGGCTGTGACCCGCAAAGAGATCTCGGCAGTGCCCACCACTTCGGATCCCACCGCAGCTGCCAGACAGCAGTAGTGGGGATCCCTTGCGGCCAGCCTGAGGCGCAACTCTTCGCGAATGCCCAGCTTGCGAATTGGGTAGATCCAGCGTTGCAGACCTGAGGGGGGATGAAAAACCTGGGCTAGAACTTCGGCCAAGGGATCCAGATCATTCGATGTAGCTGGGTAAACTACGGGGGAAGGCAACACAGGTTGAGATAGGGCAACCGCAAGCATTCTCCTTATTTTCCCAAACAACTTGCAAACAACAAAACAATAAGTGGTGACCCCCACGGGGAGCCACCACTGAACCGGTAGAACTTGGCCACAGGGAGGAAAACCACCCCTGCCGACGCGGACTAACCGCATCCAAGACTTAGCTAAGACTTATTCAGTTGTCTTAACTTGTAGCTTTCCAATTTCCTTTCCAATTTCCTTTCCAATTTCTAGGCCAGCGCCAGTGGCCGCTCCGACACCAGAATCCGACTCTGAGGTTTACGATGAGATCTCCAGATCGCTAAAATGGCAGGCTGAGCCGTTGATGCGATAGATATCATCCGTGATGGGCTGGTAACCCACTTCCACCAGATCGGACTTGGCAGGAGCAAATATGCGGATAATTGCTCTAGCAATCTTTGAGAGAAAGGTAAACATAGCAACCTCCTGAAAGTGAGAGTGAAACTATGAACTGAGAGAACCTCGAATTGCTAAAGCCCGCAGTCCTTGTCCCACTGAGCGCTGGTTCCGACTCGCAGAGCTTGCAGGTTGAGAGCACCTGAACCTGATCACCGATTTTCCCACCCTGACTCGCTCATGAATGGAGACTCAAAATAGCCGGCTGAGCTTGTTGATCTGGCAAAACCACTTTTATTTGAGGATTATTTGAGGAACACCTAGAGCGCTCTCTCACTTTCCCAGTGGCTTGTGCAGCAAGCCCAACTGCTATCTGCCTAACTCCCTTGTTCTGCTTTGAGGAAAACCTGTCGTAGGTACCAGGTGCTCTGCTGAGCGAGACAACCACTTCTCAGGAGAGTCTGCCGAAGCAACGGATCGGAAGCTTGGATCAAAGCGTTGACCGACAGAGAATTTTGGACTTGAATTTTGGATTTGATTCAATCGAGAAGCGGTGCCTCGCGTTTGGGATGGGGATGAGATATTATCCTCCTCGCCTGAATCACTACATTCATAATCTAACCTATAGCCGATCTCTCCACCAAGGGCGGCAACCATTCTTAACAGGCTGGATCATTCCTTTAACTTGGTCTTTTCATCTCTTTTTGATGTAGGTCAACGCAAGGATCCTAAGGATGCTGGACTGGGTTTCCTTGACATCTTTCCGGCACAAGATACCTGCTTTTTTGGGGAAACAAGCCGGCTCGGTACGGGACTTAAGCTCAATGGAAACACACGCAAAAAAATACCGACCAACCCCTGCTTCGGGCTTAATCGCCGGAAGGAACTCATTCCCTATCCTAGAAAACTCATTCCAGCTGTAGCTCGTTTTCCAGGTTAAGAGAATCTTGATTTCGGGGCCGAGAACGCAGGATCAGCAGGGAAAAGTAGGGGGGCCGGTAGTCGGCCAGTCCTTCCAGGGTGGGGAAGAGGGTTTGCTGGGGCCAGCCGGCCCAGACCACCAAGCTGGCTTGTTGCAGCCAACCTCTTTCGGCCAGCCACTGCCAAACCTGAGGGTAGACAGAGGCCACTTTCATGAGGACGACTACCTCAGCCCAGGCACAAGCCTGCTCCAGTTCCGAGAGGGCAAACAGAGCCGGTAAAATCGCCAATTTCTCGGAGCCGAGCACCAAGGGGGATCCCAGGGCAGCAGCAGCGGCTAAGGGAGAGCACACCCCCGGTATGGCCTGGATGGGCAAGGCGGGGATCCGCTGCCGCAGGGCTTGGGCCACGTAGGCGAAGGTGCTGTAGAGGCCCACGTCTCCCTCACAGATGAAGGCGACATCTTCTCCCCTTTCTAGGAGTGGGGCTAGTTGCTGGGCAGCCACTCGCCAGGCAGCTTGCAGGACTTCCGGCTGGGTGACAAAGGGCAGGCGAAGCGGCAAGAGGGTTTGTTCCGGTCGCAGCCAAGGGCGCACAATCTGATAGGCCAGGCCCGGCTGGCCGGCGGTATTTTGGGGACAGGCCACCCAGTTGACCGTGCTGAGGATGCGGGCTGCTTTGACCGTGATCCAGTCGGGATCCCCTGCTCCAGCACTGATCCCCCAAAAGGTTCCCAGACCCATACTTATTACGTATCAGGCGGTCTCTGTACTGCCCGTACTTCCTTCCTTCAGGCGATCCAAGGCTTCCTGCAAGGAGTTGCGCAAAGATAGGAACTTCTCCAGGCGCACCAGTTTCACCGTTTGGGTAATGCGGGGGTTGCTCACCACCTGAAAGATACCTGCGCGGCCCTGCACCAGCTTGGCCAATTGCACCAGGGCGCCGACGCCAGAGCTGTCGATGAAGTCGATCCCTGTCAAATCCAGGATCAGGTTAGGGGATCCCTCTTCCAGGTATTTGGTGACCACCTTAACAAAGACCGGCTCGGAAAAGGCATCCAGAAGGCCAGTCAGGTGAAAGACCTGGCAGTTTTCCAGCGCCTCGCGGCTGCCGCGCAAGCTGACCGTCAGAGATAGGGGTTCCGGAATGGCTCTTCTCCTTTCAACCATCTCGACAGAAGGGAACACCTGAGAGAGGCCCCAGGGTGGGTTCAATCTCGGGTGTGGAGATAGCTTAGCATCCCCGTTCTCCGCGGGAGACGGTATTTTTCCGCGGGGTCTTCGGGGGAATTACGCCTGGGAGCAGGGATCTCTTCTTTCTGTTCCCTCGTGGCAAGCCAGGAGTCCTTGGGTAGGATGGGGGCAACTGTGCCGGCAAGGTCGGCCCGCAGTGCACGAATGGCTTTTGGGAGCCTGTCAGGTTTTTAAGGGGTAGGCGGTTGGGAGAGGATCACCAAGATCCAAAGATGCAGCAGCAACGATTCAACCTTTCCCCCATCACTCTAGCTGGGGTGGGTTTGGGCTTGACGGCTGCCGCCTTTGGTGCCGCCTGGGGAACAGGGATCTACCTTCAAGATCACGTGCTGCCGCAGGTGGAAGCAACCCTCTCGCAAGCGATGCGCCGGCGCGTGGAATTGGGGGAGGTGAGGTTTCTGGCCCCCTGGCAGGTGAGCTTGGGAGAAAGCCGCATTGAGCATTTGGCCACCATCGGCTCCATCGACCTCAGCCCTGATTTCTGGACTTGGCTGCAGACGGGTCAGTGGGTGCTGAATGTTACCCTAAACCAGCCGCAACTGCTGCTGATGGAAACGCTGGATCGGGGATGGGCGGATGTGCAGTTTCAACTGCCGGAAGGGGAAGGGGAGGGATCCCTGCCCTTGCATGGGCTGAACATCCGTTTGCGCCAGGGATCCCTGACGGCCATTCCTTTGGTGGGGGAGCGGCGGCAGTTTGACCAGTTGCAGGCCCAGGTGCAGGTGTGGCTGCCCCACAATGCCCCGCCAGGAGAGGAGGATCTTTTCGGGGGGCGGGCCAGTTTCCAGGCGGCAGCCCGGTTGCGCCCTAAGGACTCTGCACCGCTGACGCGCCTGGAGGGGAGGAGGGGATACCCGCTGCAGCTCAGGGGGGTGGCGGATTTCGCCCAGGCTTCCGGTTCGGTGTCGCTTTCTGCAGACCGCCTGCCTTTGGATCTCTTGCCCAGCGTCGTGCCGGCAGACCCTTTTGCCGAGGTGCAGGGGGAAACCGGCTTGGCTCTGCAAGTGCTTTGGCGGCGGGATCAACCGCTGGCATTGACGGGGCAGGCCCAGGTTCAACAGGCTCGGCTGGGGCTGGAGATGCTGCCGCATCCCTTTGAAGAGGTGAACGGCTCCGTTGGCTTTACCTTGCAGGGGCTGGAGCTGCAGGGAGTCAGCGGTCGTTTGGGTCAGCTTTCCTTTGCCGAGCTGAAAGGCCCTGTGGACTGGAGCCAGGGGCAGGGGTTTGGTTTGCAGGCGGAACTGGTGCCGGCCAGTCTTCAACAGATCCAAGAGACGTTTGACGTGACTGGCCTGCCGGTGGCGGTGGAGGGGGTGGTAGGGGGATCCGTAGCGGTCACCGGTCCCTTGGATCGGCCACAGATTCGGGGACAGTTGCGGGGGCTTTCGCCGGGGCGGGTGGATCGCCTGCCGGTGTCGGAGTATGCCTTTGGCTTCCGCTTTGCGGATCAAACCTTGGCCTTGGAAGCAATTGACCTCAAGACCGCAGGGGGTCGCATCCAAGGCTCTGGCCAGCTGCAATGGGCTGCCGGCTTGGCAGGCCAGTTCGATCTTCAAGTTAGCGGAGCCGACGTGGAGCAGGTGCTGGCCCTTTACGGCCTCAACCTGCCCCGCCGGGGCGCTCTTCCTTGGGTGGGGCCGGTTTCCGCTCAAGTGCAGGTGGCGCTGACGGGATCCCAACCGCGGGCGGAGGCCAGCTGGGAAAGTCTTGGGGGAGAGATTGCCGGAAGAGGGCAGCTGCAGGTTTTGCCGGAGGGTCGGGACTGGGTGGTGGAGGTGCCGCAGGCGGTGCTGGACGTGGGCGGAGGCCGGGTGGCGGTGGCGGGGCGGTGGGCGGGGGGACAGCTCCAGACGCAGTTGGCTCCTCAGGAGGTGCCGCTGGCCTTTTTCAACCCCCAATGGCCGGGATCCCTCTCTGGCGAGCTGACGGCGCAGCTGGACAGGGCGGCGGCAGCAGAAGTGGGCTTCCTGGGGGCGTTGCGGGCGCAAGGGTCGCTGGCTTTGTTGCAGCCTTTGGGAGCGAGGGGACGGCAGTGGGTTGAGGGCATCCGCGGCCAGGTGACTTGGGAGGGATCCGGACTGCATATCCAGGAGGCGGAGGTGTTGGCAGGTGGCACTCGCCTGGCCAGGGTCGAAGGGCAGATCCCCTTGGATCCCCAGACGCTGCAGGTGGGATCCCTGGATCTGAGCTTTACCACCGACGGGATTACGCTGGCAGAAGTACCCGGCCTGCCGCCGCTGGTGAAAGGAGTGCTGCAGGGATCCGGCCAGATCCGCGGACCTCTGGACACCTTGCAGGTGACTGGCAAGGCGCAGTTGCGGGGCTTGCAGGTGGGAGATGTGGCCTTTGAAGACTTGGCCGGGCCCTTTCAGGGGTCTGTTCAGGGGACGGAAGTGGATCTGCGGGGGAAGCGGGATCGACTGGCGCTGCAGTTGGATCCCCAGTTTCAGCCTTTGCAGTTTCAGGTGCAGCGGGGCGAGGCGGAAATTCGCGGCCAACGCCGGCAAGAGGAGCTCCAGGTGGCAGTGAACCAGTTGCCTCTGGCTTTGCTGGGGGGGGTGGCTGCCGGGCCGTGGGCCAGTCTGCAGGGAACCCTCGAGGGGGAGGTGGCAGTTGACCTGGCAAGCGGCGCCGCCCAAGGACGGGCTGCGGTGGCGGATCTGCAGTTGGGAGGGATCGAAGTACGGGGCTTTTCGGTGGATTTCGACTACCACGCTGGTAATGGTTCTCCTCGCCTAGAGATCGCCCAAGCTCAACTGGATTTGTTTGAGAGCACCTATACGGCTAGGGGCACCTTAGAGCTGCCTGCAACTCTTCTGCAAGCCGGTTTGGATCCCACCTTGGCGGCTCTCGCTCCCCAAATTGACCTAGAGATCAGCACCCATCAAGGTCGGCTAGAAGATATCATCTCCGCCTTCAAGTGGCGGCAGTGGCGCGACCTCACCACCCGGGGTTTCCAATTGCCCCCCTTGGGCCCTGCCTCGGTGTTGGAGACCGATCCGGTTGGTTTGCCCAACCATCCTCTCCTGGAGCAGCTGGAGTACTATGCCCAGATCCTGGCTGTCCACCTGGAGACCTTGGCCAGCCGCATGGATCCGCTGTTCGCGTCAGCGGTGCGGAGCACTTTCCCGCCGCCCACAAGTCTGCGAGGGGAATTCCAAGCCAGCGTTAGCCTGGTCGGCAGCCTCAACCGGCCTAGCGTCAGCTTTTACCTTGAGGGCCAGAATTGGCAGGCAGAGGAGTTTGGCATCGAAAGCCTTACTGCCAGGGGCAGCCTGGCTGGAGATGCAGTGGTGTTGGAGCCGCTGCGGTTGCGCAGTGGCGAACGTCAAGCCCTTTTTGTGGGCAAGCTGGGCCTAGAGGAACAGTCGGGATCCTTGCAAATCCA
>NZ_JANSIO010000113.1:0-14063 GCF_047462195.1 Synechococcus sp. R3-13
GCCCAAACCCCCATCTGAAAACCTCCCGCCGGAGCCTCCTGCTGAAGCTAAAGCCAGTGAGCGCCCTCAGCAGAAAGCGCCCGGCACCGCTAGCGCGATCGTCGGCATTCGTCGGCCCACGCCCGTTCAGCAGCAAGCCCCAGTTGGCGAAGCCAAGACGGCTGAAACTCCGCCGGCTGCCAAGCCCTCGCCATCTCGACCTGAGCGAGTCTCCCCCGAAAAAGGATCTGCCAGCGGTGGTGCTCAGCTCATAGGCCCGCCGCGGCGGCAAGTTAGCCCTCCTGTCCGCTCGTCTGAGGCCACCCAAAAGCCGGAGACTGTTTCTCAGCCGGCAACCCCTCCCACTCCCTCTGAGTCTGCCGCGGCCAAAGCCAGCGGCTCGGAGCCCAGTCCTGTGGCCAAGCGCCCAATCGTACTCTCGCCCCCTCAACGAGCTACCTCCGGGACAAAACCGCCGGCAGAGCGGCCTGAACCGCCGCAAAAAGCTCCCGAGCTCAGTCGCCCCAGCCCTTCAGAAGCACCATCCCCCAGCCGCGCCCGTGCCCCTCAGCCTGCGGAAGAAAAAGCTCCTTCTCCTCCACCTGCGCAGCGCCCCCGTCCACAACTGGTGAGCGCACCCGTTCGCCCTGGCACGCGCTCCCCGGCAACCAAAGAAGACAGTGTCAGCAGCAGCAAAGTCGGTGAAGCTCCTCGTCCGCAGCGGCGGATGGAATTGGTGGGGCCCCCTACCCGTCCTGTGGCCAAGCCGGCTCCCCCTGACCCAGATGCTGCCTCTCCCTTGCCAGAAAGAATCCCTGGGGAACGTCCCAGCCCAGTGTTGGCGGAGGCTCCCGTAAGACCTACCCCACCCAAGGTCAAGCGCAAAACGGAAGAAGAAGAGGACGACGAGCTACAAGCTCTCAGTCGGCGGGCTGCCCGCGTCCAAGCCAAACGCAAACGCAGTCGGAGACGGGGGGAAGGAGATGGAGATGGTTTGGATTTGGATCCCATGACCATCATTTCAGCGGTCAAGCAGGCTGAGCTGAACGCCCTCAAGCCCTTGGCTCGCCCCACCGCCAAGCCTCCTTCCTATCGCCCACCCGCGGCAACGGCTGCTCCCCCTGCCCGCCCCCGCCCTGCTGCTCGTTCGCAGCAGCAACCCACCTCCGCTGAGGCTGGTGCTGCCGATCGCGCTAGCGGGACAGAGCCCTTGCCCGAAGAGAAGGTGTTGCTCTTGGATGGCAGCCTCACCGTTCAGGAATTGGCCCATCGCCTGCGCGTGGCCGAAACTGAGATCATCAAAACCCTCTTTTTCAAAGGGGTGATAGTGACCATCAACCAGGTCTTGGATGAGTCGCTGGCCGAGTCGGTGGCCAAAGAGTTGGGCTATGAGATTCGCCGACCCGAGGTAGAACCCGAGGCTAAAAAAACCGAAATGCTGGACGTGGAGGACATCGACCATCTGGTCTCGCGTCCGCCGGTGGTGACCATCATGGGCCATGTGGATCACGGCAAAACCACCCTCCTCGATGCCATCCGCGACACCAAGGTGGCCCAGGGAGAGGCTGGCGGGATCACCCAGCGCATCGGTGCCTACCATGTGGATGTGGACTTTGAAGGCCAGAAGCGGCGCATTGTTTTCCTGGATACTCCCGGCCACCAGGCTTTTACCGCCATGCGTGCCCGAGGAGCCCGCGTTACCGACATCGCGGTTCTGGTGGTGGCCGCCGACGATGGGGTACAACCGCAAACTCTGGAAGCCATTAGCCATGCGCGGGCGGCTCAGGTGCCGATCATCGTGGCCATTAACAAGATCGACAAGCCCGGCAGCCAGCCAGAGCGCATCAAGCAGCAGTTGGCGGAGCACGGCCTATTGCCAGAGGAGTGGGGTGGCGACACGCCCATGGTGGAGGTGAGCGCTCTCACCCGCCGTAACCTGGATGCTCTGCTGGAGATGATCCTATTGGTGGCCGATGTGGCGGAGCTGCAGGCCAATCCCAACCGTCCCGCCCGTGGCACGGTGATCGAGGCCCACTTGGACAAAGCCCGCGGGCCAGTGGCCACTTTGTTGGTGCAAAACGGCACCCTGCGGGTGGGGGATACCCTGGTGGCCGGGGCCGTTCTGGGTCGGGTCAAGGCGATGATGGACGACCGCGGCCAGCGGTTGCAGGAAGCTGGGCCGTCTTCGGCGGTACAACTGCTGGGCTTGGATGAAGTCCCGGCAGCCGGGGATGAGTTTCAGGTTTACACCGACGAAAAAGAGGCCCGTCGCATTGCCCAAGAGCGGGCGGAGGTGCTGCGGCAAACCCGTCTACAACAGGCGCTGCTGTCTCGTCGCGTGAGCTTGGGTAGCGTTTCCGCCAAAGCCCAAGAAGGCCAGCTCAAGGAGTTGAACTTGATCATCAAGACGGATGTCCAGGGATCCGCCGAAGCCATTCAGACAGCGTTGCGGGACTTGCCCCAAGAGGAAGTCCAGTTGCGGGTTCTGCTGGCGGCCCCTGGCGAGATCACGGAAACCGATGTGGATTTGGCTGCGGCCAGCGACGCCATCATCCTCGGTTTCAACACCACCCTGGCCCCCGGCGCCCGCCAGGCTGCCGATGACAAGGGCGTGGACGTGCGGGAGTACGACATCATCTACAACCTGCTGGACGATCTGCGGGCGGCCATGGAGGGCCTGCTGGAGCCGGAAGAAGTAGAGGAGCCGCTGGGTCAGGCGGAGGTGCGCATGGTGATCCCCATCGGGCGCGGTGCGGTTGCCGGCAGCTATGTGCTCTCGGGCAAGGTGCAGCGCAATGCTCTGGTGCGAGTTCGCCGCAGAGGGGAGGTAGTTTACGAGGGACGTCTAGACTCCCTGAAGCGCTTCAAGGACGATGTGCGGGAAGTGGCTGCGGGCTTCGAGTGTGGGATCGGCATCGACAAGTTCCAATCCTGGCAGGAAGGCGACATCATCGAGGTGTACCAGATGGTCACCAAGCGGCGGACGCTGGCCTCTGTCTAGCTTCATCAAGGCACTTCAGGTTGGCCTGCCGGTCAGGCCTGTGTTCTCGGGCAGAGGATCCCAGACAGGGAGGGAAAATTTGAGCTGATCGCGTAAGCGGGACGGAGTCCTCAGAGGGGGGAATGGATGCAACAAAGCCAGAGACTGAGCCAGATGCTGTTTGTAACGCTGCGGGAGGATCCCGTTGAGGCCGAGCTGCCCAGCCACAAATTGCTGCTGCGGGGCTGCTTTATCCGGCGGCTCTCCCCAGGGATCTACACCTATCTGCCGCTCCTCTGGCGGGTGCTGCAAAAGATCTCGGAGATTGTCCGGGAGGAGATGAACGCCATCGGCGCTCAGGAGTGTCTTTTGCCCCAGCTGCAGCCGGCAGAGATCTGGCGGGAGTCGGGCCGCTGGGAGGTGTACACCCAGGCGGAAGGGATCATGTTTGCCCTTAAGGATCGCCAGGGACGTGAGCAGGCCCTAGGCCCCACCCATGAGGAGGTGATCACCTTGCTGGCCCGGGATCTCATCCGCTCCTATCGCCAGTTGCCGCAGACGCTCTACCAGATCCAGACCAAGTTCCGGGATGAGATTCGACCCCGCTTTGGCCTGATGCGAGGGCGGGAGTTCATCATGAAAGACGCCTATTCCTTCCACGCCAACGAGGAAAGCCTGCGCCAGACCTACCAAGATATGTACCGAGCCTATAGCCGCATCCTCAGGCGCTGTGGGCTGGAGTTTCGCGTGGTGGATGCTGATGCCGGGGCGATCGGGGGGCCATCGGCGGCCTCGCAGGAGTTTATGGTGCTGGCCTCTGCCGGAGAAGATGAGATTCTCTACACGCCCGATGGCTCCTATGCTGCCAATGTGGAGAAGGCCGTCTCCATCCCGCCGCCAGCGGCAGAGTCTCCCTACACCGCCTTCCAGGTTCTGGATACGCCGGGAACCGAAACCATCGAGAAGCTGGCCGCTTTCCTAAAAATCTCCTCTACCCTGATCGTTAAAAACGTCCTCTACCAAGCCCTTTACGACAACGGCCTGCGGGTGGCAGTGCTGCTCAGCATCCGCGGGGATCAAGAAGTCAACGAGGTCAAACTGGCCAACCACCTCAGCCGCTTGGCAGAGCGCTACCAAGCCAACAAGCTGCTCAAGCTCGCCTTGGCCGATGCCGAGATCCAAAACAGTTGGCAGGGGGATCCCATCCCGGTGGGCTACATCGCTCCTGATTTGCCGGATAGCTGTCTGGGCCGGCAAAAAAACCTTGCCCCCCAGATCCTGCGCTTGGCCGACCAGACGGCAGCTCTGCTGCAGAACTTTGTGACCGGCAGCAACCACGTGGGGCGACACGTGGTGGGGGCCAACTGGGGCGAGCAATATCCCCTGCCGGAAGTGGTGGATGTGCGCAAAGCGCAAGCGGGGGATCGGTGTTTGCTCAACCCCGACCAGATTCTGGAAACGGCCCGTGGCATCGAGATCGGCCATATCTTTCAGCTAGGCCTCAAGTTCTCGCTGCCAATGCGGGCCACCTTTACCGACGAACAGGGATCCGAGCAGCCCCTCTGGATGGGCTGTTATGGCATTGGGGTATCCCGCTTGGCCCAGGCGGCGGTGGAACAGTCCCACGATGCCAACGGGATCATCTGGCCCGTGGCCATTGCCCCCTATCACGTAGTGGTGGTGGTGCCCAACATCTCCGACGCCGAGCAGATGAGCGTGGCGGAAAAACTGGTGCAAGATCTCGCTGCTGCCGGCATCGAGACCCTCTGGGATGACCGGGACGAGCGGGCCGGGGTGAAATTCAAAGATGCGGATCTGATCGGGATCCCCTATCGCCTCACCACGGGGCGCAGCCTCAAACAAGGCAAGGTGGAACTCAGCGAGCGGGCCAGCGGCCAAGCCACGGAAATTCCCATTGAAGAAGTGGTGACCACCCTGAAAGAGCGGATTGAAGCAGCCCTAGCTGTGCCAGACTGAGCGTGGTTTCTCCTGAACTCCATGCTGAACATCTCCATTCTTAAAGAAGACGAATCCTATACTTTTCCCTCTTATTTTGAGATGCCCTACGAGCCGGATGAAATCTTGGCTCAGTTTGGCTATCGACTGGAAATTGGGGAGTGGACATGGCCTGTTGCCCCTGCTCCACCTCAAACCCCAGTTCTGAAAGATCGGATCCGACAATTGTTACCTTTGGTTAGCCTCACCAGCGAAACAGCGCGGCGGGAATTGCTGGTGGCTCCTGTGCTGACCGAAGTGGCTCTCCATTGTCGAGTTCCTTTGCGGCTGGAGTATCCCCTGATGGTCAACAATTGGTTGAAGGGCAGCCTCGATTATCTGTTGCGAGGGAAGAACATCCTGCTGGTGGTTGAAGCCAAAAAGGACGATCTAACGCGGGCCTTTGTGCAAATGGCTGTAGAAATGATTGCCCTGGCGCAGGTGGAGCAGCAGGCTCAGATCTACGGTGCAGTGACGATGGGGTCTATCTGGCAGTTCGGACAAATTCTTGCCCATCAGCAGATGATCAAACAAGACTTAACGCTGTATCGAGTACCTGAGGAGCTGGAAACCATTGCCGGCATTCTCACTGCCATGGTCAGCAACCCCAGCCCATCGTGAATTTAGTGACCATAAGTCATGAATCAAAAAACAGTCTGGTTTGCCCTGAAGTTGATGCTGGCTGCCGCCGGAATCAGCATAGCCATCAAGTATGGTGGCCCTTACTTGGCCTTGCCGGAGCAAATACCGGTGGTGATCGGGATGATCGTTTTGCCCACCCTGATCGTGGCCGGGCTCCTGTGGCGCTGGCAACTACAGTCTCCTCTCTCAAAAACTCCCCTGCCAGCCGACAAGGGATCCCTGGCAATGGAAAACGATAAGGCCCTCACCCCCAGCCCCTCTCCCGGAGAAGAGAGGGAAGTCTGAACTGCTGGACATGGAAGGCTGCCCAGATCCCTTGATGGGTGGGGGGAAGGCTATCGGGATGGATTGGGATCCCTTGAACCCCTACTGCTGGGTAAGGCGCAGGGTTACCGTTGGGCTGGTTTGGTTGCCGGAAGTGGCCGTGAGATTCACCTGATACACCGTGCCAGAGGCCGGAATGGGAGGCCGAACGGTGATGGTGAAACGGCCCTGGGCATCTGCCTGCACAGTTTGGTTGGTCACGGTCTGTTGGGCGCTGATGATGCCGCCCAGAGAAGTAGAAGCCGTTACATTCACCCGCACCGAAGCATTGGGAGCTGTAGTGCCCTGCAGCGTAAACGAAGAGCCGGAAACCCGATCCCCATCCCGCAGGTTGGTGATCTGAGGCAAGAGTGGGCCGGGGGCGCTGACCGTGGCGGAAACCTCTTGGGTGGTCAGCCGCTGGATGCCCCCGGTGGCCCCTTCGATCAGGCGGGCCGGTTGTTCGGCGGTCATGAAGCGCACTTGGCCGCCATTTTCCAAGCGGGCGACGACGATCCCCTCACGGGTGGTATCTTTCGCCTCGATTAGGGCGTTCACTACATAGGTGCCGCTGGAAACTTCCTGAGCCGGCAAGGTTTGCACTTGCCGTCCATCCTGGATGAGGTAAACCGTTACCCGGCTGGAAGGGGTACCTTTGACGGTAACCAGCAGGATTTCCCCGGCTGCCAAGGGGCGACTGCCGGCATTGTGATCCACTAAGTCGATGGAAGCGCGGACAGGGCTGCCCACAGTGAAGCTCCAGGTCACGCGGCGGGTCACCCCCTGGGTATTGGTGAACTCCAGCAAGACTTCCCGACGCCCCGGCGGCAGAGGTTGGGCAGGGCGATAGGTGAAGAAATCGCGGGTGATCACCGACTGGGACGTGACATCTTGACCATCCACAAAAACCCTCACCGTTTCCGGGCGCACGCTGACGCCATCTTGGCTGCGGAAAGAAGCCGAGATTGGGGAGGTAGGTTCAACATTGGTGGCCGCTTGAGCTGGGCTGGGATCCGTAATTTGCTGAGCCCTTGCAGGCAAGCTCGACAACCCCACAACCGCAGCGCCAATCACCAAGGCCCGGGGAAACCAGGAATACAAGTTATCGCTCATGAGACCATCCGCAAGAAAAAATATAGAGTACAGGCGGACCGCACAGGCAAACAGAGTCCAGGAGAATATCGGCCTCGATATCCTGTTCGCATCCTGTCACAGGGGATGGCCCCTGTCGATACGCCTAAACCTCTGATTGGCTCCCCAATAGAGTCAATTCCAACGTCAAAACCGGGCAAAGTCAACTGCCATCTGCCGTGCCGGATCCCACGTCCATCCTGGCAAAGGCCAGAAGATGACTGTAGGTGAGGATGTAAGGGATCCCTTTGAAGGATTTGACTTAACTTGTGTTCGATGGGTAATCGATGGGTATCAGCTCATCTCAATTCACAAAAATAGCCCCTGTCGCTTGCAGATCGAGGCAGTGGTCGCCGGAGACATCGTTGACCAGGCGCACTTCTACAGTGATCACGTTGAAAGAATCCACGCTCACCTGGTAGCCCACAGGAGCCAACATCGGCGTGTTGATGGCCATGCAGTTGGGGATCAGCAGGTTGCTCAGGCGCAACGTTTCGCCGGCAGGCAGTTCCGAGACCTTCTGACGGGGATCGGTAAAGCCGTATTCCAAAGGCAGACCTGTGCGATTGCGGATCACCAGCTCGGCAGGTAGGTTGGGGTTAAAGCGGGCTACCGGGCGATCGAAGACCGATTGATCGACACCCACAGGCAGGCGCGGCAACGGCACTGTCTGAAAAGTAGGCTGAGCGGCAACCCAGAGGGATCCCTGCAACAACCCTCCGCCAACCCAGCCGCCCAGCAGAGTCGCCAACGTCAAAACCATTCTTTTGCTCCGTTCTGCATAGCTCATGGCTTTCGCCTCAGGATGTGCTTCCAGACTGGTGGGAGTTGGATCCCTTGCCTGCTTGTATTGTTCCCAAAAACGGCTGGCCGGGCCAGATGGCTGCTGTTTTTTCCAGGGTATGCCCCAACCAGCTAAGATCCCGTGGGGGGGAAGTTAAGTTAGAGTTGGCAATGCAAAGGGAGGCATGGCCATGCCAGCAGAACCGAAAAAGTCGGAGAAAAACTTCTCGTGGAAGGGCAGTGCCGACGCGGGCCGGGCGCTGACGATTTTGGCTGCCGTGGGAGCCGCGGTGATTTTACTGGCGGGGTTCCTACAGTAGGCAAACAGTAGGCAAAGCTGTTTGTGTCTGCAGCCGGCACAAGCACCTCAGCACGGCGGCGGAAGCCAAAGTTTCTTCTTCAAGGCGATTTCAAGGCGATGGTGGCAGCCTGCTCGACTTCCAACTTGCCTTCAAGGATCATCCCCGCCATGGTTGAAGATGTCCTCAAGGCAAAGGTGTTGTCTGCGGGGCAGGAAGCCGCCCTCGACTGCGTTCTCCGCCATGGCTGCCCTACAGAAAGAAGCAGATCCGGATGCTTTGGAAGTCCTGCTGATTGGTTGATGCGAGGTTCGCTACGCCTGTCCGGGTCACGCCGCTGGGCAGCAGGCTCAACAGGGAAAAAAGCCCAGCAGAGAAGGGATCCCTGCTGAGCCCCTTGAAAGCGCCGAGGAAGGGGTAAAGTGCCCTCAGCCCAGCAGCCGGCGGGCAGTGTTGACCACGTTTTCCACCGTGAAGCCGAACTTCTCCATGCACACCGGGCCGGGGGCAGAGGCGCCAAAGCGGTCGATGCCAATGGCCACCCCCTCAAACCCCAGGTACTTGTGCCAGCCGAAGGTGGAACCTGCCTCGACGGAGACGCGCTTGGTGACGTTGGGGGGCAGAACGGAATCGCGGTAGCTCTGGGGCTGGGCCTCAAACAGCTCCATGCAGGGCATAGAGACCACCCGCACCGCCCGGCCTTCCTGCTTCAGTTGGGCGGCAGCTTTCACTGCCAGCTCCAGTTCAGAGCCGGTGGCGATCAAGATCAGCTCTGGGTTGGGGGCATCCACCACCACATAGGCCCCTTTGGCTACGCCTTCAACAGAGGTGCCCTCCACCGGGTTGACGGCTTGCCGGGTAAACACCAGCACAGAAGGGGTGGTCTTGGCTTCTAGGGCCACCTGGTAGGATCCCACCGTTTCGCGGGCATCTGCCGGGCGCAGCACATAGAGATTGGGAATGGCCCGCAGGGAGGCCAAAGTTTCCACCGGCTGGTGAGTGGGGCCATCTTCCCCCAAGGCGACGGAGTCGTGGGTCATGACGTGCAGCACCCGCACCTGCGAGAGGGCGGACAGGCGGATGGCAGGCCGCATGTAGTCGGTGAAGATCAAAAAGGTGGCGTCGTAAGGGATGAGACCTCCATGAAGCGCCATGCCGTTGGCAATGGCTCCCATGCCGTGTTCCCGCACCCCAAAGCGGAAGTTGCGCCCCTCGTAAGATCCAGCCTGAAACTCTGGGATCCCCTTTAGATAAGTCATGTTGGAGTGGGCGAGATCTGCGGATCCCCCCAGCAGTTCCGGCACCGCTTTGGCCAAGGCATTCAGACAAAACTTGGAGAGGTTGCGGGTGGATTCTCTGCCGGTTTCGGCAATGGGGGCCAGCGCTTCTTTCCAGCCCACCGGCAGCTCCCCGGCCATGATGCGCTTGAACTCGGCGGCCTCTTCGGGGTAAGCCTTCTCGTAGGCGGCGAAGCGCTCGTTCCACTCTGCTTCGGCTTTGGCCCCTTTTTCGATGGCCTGGCGGAAGTGGGCCAGCACCTCGTCGGGAATGTAAAACTCCGGCTCCAGAGGCCAACCCAGGTTTTGTTTGGTGAGCTTCACCTCTTCCGGCCCCAGGGGTGCCCCATGGACGCTCTCGCTGCCGGCCTTGTTGGGGGATCCGTAGCCAATGGTGGTCTCGACAATAATCAAGGACGGCTTGTTGGTGACTTCCTTGGCTCTCTGGATGGCCTCGGCGATCCCTTTCAAGTCGTGGTTGCCATCCTCTACTTTTTGCACATGCCAGCCGTAGGCTTCATAGCGTTTGCCCACATCTTCCGTAAAGGCGATTTCTGTGCTGCCGTCGATGGAGATGTGGTTGCTGTCGTAGAGCATGATCAGCTTGCCCAGTTGCAGGTGGCCGGCCAAAGAAGCTGCTTCGGAAGCCACCCCCTCCATGTTGCAGCCATCCCCCAAGATCACGTAGGTGTAGTGATCCACAATGGTGTGGCCGGGCTTGTTGAAGCGGGCGGCCAGATGGGCCTCGGCAATCGCCAGCCCAACCGCGTTACCCACCCCTTGCCCCAGCGGGCCGGTGGTCACCTCCACCCCCGGAGTTTCAAAGTTTTCCGGGTGGCCGGGGGTTTTGGATCCCCACTGGCGGAACTGCTTAATGTCCTCCAGGCTTACATCGAAGCCGGTTAGGTGCAGCAGCGCGTACTGCAGCATGCAGCCATGCCCCGCCGAGAGCACAAAGCGATCCCGATCCACCCACTTGGGGTTGCGGGGGTTGAACTTCATGAACTGCTGCCACAACACATAGGCCATGGGTGCTGCTCCCATCGGCAAGCCAGGGTGGCCGGAGTTGGCCTTCTGAACAGCATCCACCGCCAAAAAGCGAATCGTGTTGATGGCAAGTTGTTCCAGAGAGGGAGGAGCAGCAACAACCATGTGGGATCCCTATCGCTCGACATTTGCTTTCCAGTATGCCGCGTTTTGGGTCGTGCTTCCGAGGCGGCAGGGATCAATTGGGCCGGGAAATTGGCTTTGTCCAAATTCAAGGGGGCCAAATGGCAGGCTAAGCTGAGTGATACCGTCGCTGCTGTTTTGTGTTGGAGCACTTCTTTGACCGTTGTTTCTTCTTCTCCTGGCGGCAAACCCTCCTGGCTGCGGGCCAAGGCCCCTCAACGGGTGGGATCCGTCAAACAACTGCTGCGGGACTTGGGCCTGAACACGGTTTGCGAAGAGGCTTCCTGTCCCAACCTGGGGGAGTGTTTTGCCAACGGCACCGCCACCTTTTTGATCATGGGCCCGGCCTGTACCCGCGCCTGCCCCTACTGCGATATCGACTTCACCAAACGCCCTCTGCCCCTGGATGCCACTGAACCCCTGCGGGTGGCAGAAGCAGTGGAACGCTTGGGATTGCGCCATGCGGTGATTACGTCGGTGAATCGGGACGACCTGCCCGATGGGGGAGCCAGCCAGTTTGTGGCCTGCATTGCGGAAATCCGCCGCCGCATGCCCCAGACCACCATCGAAGTCCTGATCCCAGACCTATGTGGTAACTGGCAGGCGCTGCAGCAGATCTTGGCCGCCCGACCGACGGTGCTCAACCACAATACCGAAACGGTGCCCCGCCTCTATCGCCGTGTACGCCCGCAGGGGAATTACGAGCGCTCCCTCAAGCTGTTGGAGTTGGCACGGCAATGGGGTCCCGGCCTGTACACCAAGTCGGGGGTGATGTTGGGCCTGGGAGAAACTGCCGAGGAGATCTTGCAGGTGATGCGGGATCTGCGCCGGGTGGGTTGTGACATCCTCACGCTCGGCCAATACCTGGCGCCCAGCCCCAAACACCTGCCGGTGGAGCGCTACGTTCCCCCCGAAGAGTTCGACCATTGGCGACGGGTGGGAGAGGAACTGGGCTTTTTGCAGGTGGTGTCTTCGCCCCTAACCCGCAGTTCCTACCATGCCGAGGCTGTGCAAGAGTTGATGCAGCGCTTTCCCAGGAGGAGCTCCTGAGCGCTGGGGCCTCGCCGGCTGCCCGACCTTGTGGGTTGCGCGAGAGAAGAACCCTACTCTGAGATTGGCTCAAGGCCGGGTTTCAGGGCGGCTACAACGTCAGGGATCCCACATTTTGTTCTAACAACTGGGCCAGATCTTGCAGGAAGGCCGCTGCATGGGCGCCGTAGAT
Organism: Synechococcus sp. R3-13; assembly: GCF_047462195.1. Taxonomy (NCBI): domain Bacteria; kingdom Bacillati; phylum Cyanobacteriota; class Cyanophyceae; order Synechococcales; family Synechococcaceae; genus Synechococcus; species Synechococcus sp. R3-13. The sequence goes on from NZ_JANSIO010000113.1 coordinate 11,782, forward strand.
GACACGGTGATCGCAGGTGAGGTTCACCTGCATTTGGGAACGGATGGCAATCGCTTTTTCCGGTGTCGCTACTACCGTGGGGCGAGAAGCGCCGATGGCCAAAATAGCCCCTTGGCCAGGCGGCAAAATGGCGTCGAAGCGATCCACCCCAAACATGCCCAGGTTGGAGAGGGTGAAGGTGCCGCTGTTGTACTCCTCTGGCTGCAGTTGCTTACGCCGCGCCCGCTCCACCAGATCCTTCCAGCGGCGGGAGATCTCATACAGATCCAGCCGGTTGGCTTGCTTTAGGACAGGGGTGATCAGCCCGCCATCCTCCATGGCCACGGCCACGGCGATGTTGATATCCGATTTGTAATGGATGCCGTTTTCTGTGTAGCTGGCATTCAAAAGGGGATGCTTCTCCAGGGTCAGGGCCACCGCTTTGACCAAAAGGGCCGTCAGGGTCACCCCCTTAGGCTTTACCTGTTGGTACAGCTGATCCAAGTTGTCGGTGGTGATGGTGTAGCCCACGTGGAACACCGGCACGCCAAGGCTGGCGTTCATGTTGCGCACCACCGCCGCTTGTAAAGTGCTGAGGGGAACCGTTTCTCCCAAGGGGACAGCCACAGGAGTTGGGGACGTAGGGGCTGGGGCAGAGGGGGCAGCCACTGCAGGAGCGGAAAGGGCCGCAGCTCGCTCCACGTCTTCAGCGACGATGCGACCGTTGGGGCCAGAGCCGCGCACGGTGCGCAGATCGATCCCCAGGCTCTCCGCCAGTTTTTTCGCCCGTGGAGAAGCCACGATCCGCTGGGATCCCGATCCATTTTGGGGGGCAGGGGTGGGAGCAGGAGCAGGGCTGGCTGATGGAGCTGCGGGAGGGGGTGCCACAGGGGCAGCTCCGGCAGAGAGGGCCTTGGCTTTTTCCTGGGCCTGGGCCACTTCCGCTTCGCTTTCGGCAATCAGGGCAATGGGGGCGCCCACCGGGGCTGATTCCCCTGCCGGCACCAGGATACTGGCCAGGATGCCGCTGTGGAAGGACTCCACGTCCATGTCCGCTTTGTCGGACTCCACCACCAGGATGTTTTCTCCCTTCTCCACGCGGTCGCCGGGGTTCTTAAGCCAGGTGACGATCTTGCCCGTTTCCATGGTGGAGCTGAGGGCCGGCATGGAGAGTTCGTGGATCATCGGTGGGGATGGGAACACAGCAGAAGAGATTGTAACTCAGGAGACGGGATCCCCGCGCACGTCCCTGGGCCGGCTTTGGGCTCACCGGGCGCCAGCCGCTTCTGCTTCGGCCACCACCAGCAGGGTTTTCAACAGGGAATCGGGGTTGAGGCTGATGGAATCGATCCCTGCCTGCACCAGGAAGCGGGCGAAGTCGGGGTAGTCGCTGGGGGCCTGCCCGCAGATGCCGATCTTGCGGCCATGGCTTTTCACCGTCTGGATCACCTGGGCAATCATCCGCCTGACGGCCTCGTGGCGCTCGTCAAAAAGATGGGCCACCAGGGCTGAGTCGCGGTCTAACCCCAGGGTGAGCTGGGTGAGGTCGTTGGAGCCGATGGAGAAGCCGTCGAAGATCTGGCAAAACGCGTCGGCCAGGATGACGTTGCTGGGCAATTCACACATCACGTACACCTGCAGGCCGTTTTCTCCCCGCACCAGGCCATGGCGGGCCATCTCCTCCAGCACCTTGTGCCCCTCTTCCGGCGTGCGGCAGAAGGGGATCATCAAGATCACGTTGGTCAGGCCCATCTCATCCCGCACCCGTTTCATGGCCCGACACTCCAAGGCAAAGCCCTCACGGTAGCGGGGATCCGTGTAGCGGGAGGCCCCCCGCCAGCCAATCATGGGGTTTTCCTCGTGGGGTTCGTAGCGGGATCCCCCCAGCAGGTGGGCATATTCGTTGCTTTTGAAATCCGACAGCCGCACGATCACCGGCTTGGGATAGAAGGCGGCGGCGATGGTGCTCACCCCTTGGGCCAGCTTATCCACAAAGTATTCAGGCTTATCGGGATATTGGGCGGTCAGCTCCGCCAGGCGAGGCTCCTCCTTCACCGCCTGCTCATAGTTGAGCAAAGCCAGCGGGTGGACTTGAATGTGGTTGGCGATGATGAACTCCAGCCGCGCCAGCCCGACCCCATCGCAAGGGATCCCGCTGAGGCCGAAGGCTTTTTCGGGGTTGCCCACATTCATCATCAGTTGGGTGCGGGGACGGGGCAGCTTCTCCAGGGGGATCTCGCTCACTTCATAGGGCAGCAAGCCGGGATAAACCCGCCCTTCTTCTCCCTCGGCGCAGGAAATGG
>NZ_JANSIO010000114.1:0-3857 GCF_047462195.1 Synechococcus sp. R3-13
GACCGCGTGCGGGACAAGCGCATCTTCCTGAGCACCACCAACGGCACGCGCAGCCTACAGCGCCTGGAAGGGATCCCAGTGGTGATTACAGCAGCCCTGGTGAACTTGGGAGCCGTGGTGGATTTTCTCAGACGAGGCTCCTTTGCCGAGGTGTGGCTGGTGGGATCCGGGTGGGAAGGGGCCTTTTCGCTGGAAGATACTGCCTGTGCCGGAGCCATCTTGCATCGCTTGGGCTGCTCTTTGAACCAGTTGGGCAACGACGAGGCAGTGGCAGCCTTGGCCCTGTACCAAACTTGGCAGGATGATCTGCTGGGTTTGTTGCGGCGCTCTAGCCACGGGCAACGGCTATTGGGTCTGGGGCCGGAAAACGATCAGGATCTGGCCTACTGTGCCGATCTGGATCGTCTCTCAGTGGTGCCCCGACAGGTTCAGCCAGGGGTTTTGGCCAGTGGCGGGTAGATTCTGGACAGGTGGAGCGACCTGTGGATCCCACCACCCTCTGAGCTGGAAGTAGGCGGCCATTGTCAGCATGGGCTGGATCTCAACAGGCCGGGTGCGGGCTTGGGGATCCTTCCACGCCAGATATGGTCTTCGGCTAACCCGCTTGGGCCGTGTCGGGGGCAATGCCCAACGCTTTCTGGTGCAGCCACGCCTGCCATTCTCCTGGGATCAGCTTGTTGTTAAACGCATCGCCAGAAACAAACATATCCCGCTGATTCTGGGCCAACACAAAAATGGAGCGGCGATCGAAATGGGAAGTGAGTTTGTAGAGGGTGTAGGGGCCTTCTGAGTAGAGGGTCAGAGTTTCCTGATCCAGGCCATGGCGGCTGCTTTGGCCGTAGGCCCGCAAGACCATGTTGATCAATCGCTCATAGTGCATAGACCGCAGATTAGTAAAGCTACACAGAACATAGACAGATATTACGGAAGCCGCTGCCAAGGCCCGAGCGGCTCAGGTGAACCCAGCATAACAAATCCCCCTGGATGGCCACGCAACGCCAACGCGAATGAACAAGATGGGATCCGCACCCATGCAGCGTCAAATGCAGCAGAAAAATGCGGTAGAACTTAAGGCAAGCCATCACGCAACCCTCTTGCACAGGCAGCCCCCCCATGGCCAACATGGCGCCCCGCCCACCCCACCCCACAGAGCCTGTCCGCATTGGCATTGTCGGCGCTTCCGGCTACGGAGGGGTACAGTTGGTGCGGTTACTGAGCGAGCATCCCGGCGTGCAGATCACCTACCTGGCCGGGCAAGACAGTGCCGGCAAGCGCTACGGGGATCTCTATCCCCAGTTGGCCCAGGCCGTGGATCTGACCGTTCAGCCGGTAGAGGTGGATCGTATTGCCGCCAACAGCGATGTGGTGTTTTTGTCTCTCCCCAATGGGCTGGCTGCTGAGCTGGCTCCGCCCTTGCTGGCCAAAGGGTGCAAAGTCTTAGATCTGTCGGCGGATTACCGCTTTCGCAACCTGGCCACCTACCAATCTTGGTACCGCATGGGTCAGACGGATCCCAACTGGCCCAGCCCTGCCTATCGCCAGGCCAATGAGCAGGCGGTCTATGGGTTGCCGGAACTTTATCGCGAGGCGATTGCCCAAGCCCAACTGGTGGGCTGTCCCGGCTGTTATCCCACTGCCTCATTGTTGGCGGTTGCTCCTCTGCTGCGGCAGGGGTTGGTGGAGCTGGACAGCCTCATTTTCGATGCCAAATCCGGCGTTTCGGGGGCAGGTCGTACCCCCAAGGTGGGATCCCTGTTTGCCGAAGTGGACGGCTCTCTGGCAGCCTATGGAGTGGCCCAGCACCGCCATACGCCCGAGATCGAGCAAGCTTGCACCGACCTGACCCACACCCCCATCACCGTGCAATTTACGCCCCATCTGGTGCCCATGGTGCGGGGGATCCACGTCACCTTGTATGCCACTCTGCGGGATCCCGGCTTTGTGGGGGAAGATTTGCTCACCATTTACAATGCTTTCTATCGCCAATCTCCCTGGGTGAAGGTGCTGCCGCGGGGGGTCTACCCGCAAACCAAATGGGTCTCCGGCACCAACACCTGCATGATCGGGGTGGAGGTGGACAGCCGCACCAACCGCGTTATCGTCCTGTCGGTGATCGATAACCTGATGAAAGGGCAAGCCGGGCAGGCAGTGCAGTGTCTCAACTTGATGATGGGATGGCCGGAAACGTTGGGTTTGCCTCGGCTGGCGTTTTACCCCTAGCTATAATGCCCGTGATCCCCTTGAAGCGGATTCTGTCCATGTCTGAACCCCTGAATCCCCCTTTCCATTCCGAGCCCCAAAATGCCTCGCCCAGCGCAAAGGTTGCCTCGGATCCCGTGAATGGTGCTGCTGAGGGCCTGAACTGGGAGGGGCTGTGGCGGCAGCTGGAAGCGGGCTGGCAGGATCTACCCCGTCGCTCCGAAGAGACGGTGCAACAGACCCTGGCTCGCCTGCAACTGGAGTGGGGCGGGCTGTGCCGAGAGGCGCGGGATCGGCTGCAAAGCGCTCTGGAACAGTCGAGAACGGCGGGATCCCCAGAGCCCATCCACCGAGAGCTGCAAGCGCTCTTGCCCCTGCTTAACCCCTGCCAATGGGAAGTGGTCATTGGCTCTTTGCGGCAGGCTGCGGATCGCGCCTGGGTGGCCAGCTTGCTGTATCACGGCTTGCAGGAAGCGGCCTATCCAGAGGCGGAAAGCCACGGGATCCCTTCTTGGGCTCGGACGCTGACCTCTGACCAACGCTCTGCTCTGGAGGCGATGAGTGCCCGTGCCTATGGCAACAGCCGCCTGCCTTTGGTGATGGACAAAAGCGGCCAGATTCAAGTAAAGGCCTCAGCCGCCTTGTTGGCCGCCTTGATCGCCATCGAGATCGGCAGTGTGGGTTCGGCAGGTGCCTTGTCCTTGCTGGGCACACCGGAGCTGCGCAAGCTCTTGAATGCCGAGGGCAAGCTGCGGCGAACTGGCTTAAAACAGGGACGAACTGCCCTCACAGAAGAAGAATGGCAAACGCTGCGCCGTTGGCTGGATCCCAAGGGATCTCCTCCCGACTGGTATCTCAATCTCACTCAAGTGGGGATCCAGACCACCCAAGTGGGGGACTATGCGGCACGGCGGCTGCGGGAGTTTTTCCAGAGTGAGTGGATCAAGCTCGTGATCCCTCCCTTGTATCACCTGGTCATCGATGCAGTGCGGCTGCTGACGGGAGAAGTGTTTCTCAGTGTGGGCACCACCCTGGAATCGGCTTTGGAATCGGCAGAGGCAGGGCGGCGACTGGAGTTGGTGCTGCAAGCCTTGCCCCAGGCGCGGAACATTCCCAGACCCGACCGGATCCAAGCTGCCATCCCTGCTGTGGTGGAAGCTGCCGAGAAAATCCTCAGACCCCTGCTGGCCCGCCAGTTAATGACGGTGGCGGACATCTTCGATCCGCCCATTCGCAACGAGAGCCTAAATGAATTGGGGCGGCAGCTCAACCTGTGGAACCCCTTCCAGTTTCTGCTCACTTGGAGCACGGCCGGCTGGCTGGAGGCCCTTCTGGATCAGATCAGCGAGTTGCAGCAGACCTACCCAGAAATGCCCCTGTGGGAGAGCTATCGCCAGGGCGTTGAGACGGCAGCTCAAGCTCCACGGGTAATGGAGCAGGCGGAGGCTCTGCGTCTAACGGCCAAGAGTCTGGATCCCAAGTTGGATCCTTTGGAAGATTGAACTGATGATGCATAGGGAAGAAAATTTCCTACAGCATCCACAAAGTGAGGCTGGCAGGCTAGGTGGAATCTTTTCTACGCCAAAGACAAATCTGCACGGGTTGTAGAGGGTGGCCGGCGGACTGGTCTGATACATTTACGCTGAACACTGCTGAAC
>NZ_JANSIO010000115.1:0-2415 GCF_047462195.1 Synechococcus sp. R3-13
ATGCCCAACGCCCAGAGGATATAGGCAGTACCGACAGACTTGGGTTCAGCGGGGGGCAGCAGGTAGCGAGAACTCATGGAGATTTGACGAGATAACTCCGAGCGGGTACTCCAAGTCTAAGTCTGTCATCTTCTGGCCTGGACGGGCAGAAGAGAACCGGCGTGATCTCTGCAAGCAAGCTGGGATCCCTTCTACGCTCTTGTCTGAGGGAGGGCAGCCTCAACGGGAAAACAACCGGAATAATGAGATCCAAGTCCCCCAGGCTCAAAGAACTCCGTCTCCCGCTCACGCAAGCAGTGGACATGCCTATAGAAGGCAAGGGAAAGTCGATGTTTGAGCCAATTTTAATCGGGTTGAGCGCTGTGCTCTGGGGCCTCCTCTGGGGCTACGCTACACTGCTGGTTGTGCTGGTGAACTTTAAGGAGCAAGGATCGGTTTACGCCTACCCTATGCAGGCGGTGCTGGATCGCTTTGTCGAATCCTTGGGGCTGGGCTGGCTTAAGGATCTGCATGCCCTGCAACTGAGGCCGCTGCGCCGGATCAGCTATGCTCTGTTCGGCGCCGTCACCCTAGGGGTGGCTTTCATGCTCTGGGTGTTGGGCTGAGGCGATGACCAGATCGACAGGCGCATTCGCGCAGCAACTGCAAATGCGTTAACCCAACCCGAGTTCTCGACAGGCCCATCATGACCGCTGCCCAACTGGTCGCCATTCTCTCCACTGCCATTGCCACCGCCACACCGTTGGTCTTTGCCTGCATAGGGGAAACCATTACCGAGCGGGCAGGGGTGATCAACCTCTCCGCAGAGGGGACGATCATGCTGGCGGCCATGGTTGGGTTCGCCGTGGCCAAGCTGACGGGAAGCTTGGTACTGGGCTTTTTGGCTGCCGCCGCGGTGGGAGCGCTGTTTGCTGGGATCGTGGCCTTTGGCTCGCTGACCCTGAAGGGATCCCAAATTGCCATTGGTTTCGTCTTGACCCTATTGGGGGCGGATTTGTCTTCCTTTTTGGGCAATCCGTTCGTGCGGATCCCAGGGCCAACGGTGCCCAGCCTGCCCATCCCCTTCCTGAGAGAGGTGCCGCTGCTGGGGCCACTCCTGTTCCGAGGGGATCTGTTGCTGTACGCCAGCTACGCGCTCATCGGGGGAACTTGGTTCTTTTTGTATCGCACTCAGCCTGGCCTGATGTTGCGGGCTATGGGAGAACAGCCGGCGGCGGCTTTTGCCCGCGGCACCAATGTCATTTTCTGGCGCTATGTTTACACCCTTGTGGGGGGATCCCTATTGGGCTTGGCGGGGGCTGCCTTTTCTCTGGATTTCAAGGCCGGCTGGAGCCACCGACATACAGCAGGGTATGGCTGGATTGCTTTGGCCATCGTCATCTTCGGTGGCTGGAACCCCTTGCGGGTAGCCCTGGGGGCCTACCTGTTCGGCATTTTGCAGTCCTTTGCCGGAGTTGCCCAGACTACCATCCGCGCCGTGCCCACCCAAGTTTTTACGGTGGCCCCCTTCGTGTTGATGATTTTGGTGTTGGTGCTCACTTCTGGGGAATGGTGGGAGTACGGCTTGCGCGGGATCCCACCTCGGCTGCGGCGCTGGATCCAGCAGGCGGTGAAGGCCACGCCGCCGGCAGCTCTGGGGCAGCCGTTTGAACCGGGCTAGAGGGGATCCCTCCTCAGCAAGGGGGAATCTGAAAGCGCTAGAAAATAGCGTGCAGCTTTTTGAGGCAAGCCTGGATCTGCGCCATCTCCGAGGGATCCAGCTTTTGGAAGCGCTCTTTCAAGTAGGCGACGTGGGCCGGGAAAATTTCCTCAAACAGTTTTTCCCCCGCTTCTGTCAGCACGACCTTAAAGCAGCGTCGGTTTTCCGGGGGCACTTCCCGGCGCACCAGCCCTTTTTGTTCCAGGCGATCCACAATGCCGGTCAGTGTCCCTTTGGTCACCAGCGTTTTTTGGGCCAAGACATTCATGGTCATCCCAGGGGTATTGCCGAGGGTCACCAACACATCAAATTGGGGGGCGGTCAGCCCCATTTGCCGAATATGAACCCCGGCATAATTTTCAAAGGCTTGGTAGGCCCGCGCCAGGTCTCGCAACAGCCCCAAAAAAGGCTCACGGGCCGCCGCCACCGTCCGCGTCAGCGGAACGGAGTCCTCAGGGTTGAGAACCTCGTCGCTTTGAAGAGGAGGAGAGTTAGCGGGAGTGGGCATGGTTGAAGATCGCTGTTCGCGTTGGTGGAACAGAGTCCTGAGGGAACTCAACCCCAAAGGACAGTCTCGGCTCTATGATAGCCCACCGTAGTACAGTTCTAACGCAAATTATGGTCATTTCGATCCAAGCCAGGATACTGCACCTATGCCTAAAACCCTAAAACATTGAATGCACTGGGCCAGAAGGCTTTTCAAGGACTCCGTCCCG
>NZ_JANSIO010000115.1:2425-3151 GCF_047462195.1 Synechococcus sp. R3-13
TCGGGTATCTCATCCTAAACTGAAACGACTATGACGGTTATTCCGGCAGCAGCGAAAGAAGGGCCAGGGATCTCTAGGGCAGTTGCAGCACCTGAACGGGCGAACCGGCAGGGATCTGGGTTGTCCCTACTGGCAGCACAGCCAAGGCATTACAGCCGGCCAGACTGATGAGATTGCCGGAATTGAGGTTGGCGGCGGGCTGAAATTGGATCCCCTCAGGCCTGACCTGCAGCCGTCCCCAGAGATAGTGTTCCCGCTGACCGTCGGCATGCAGATCCACCGGGCTGAAGGCGGAGAGGATCTGCCAGTAGGGGGGCAGGGATCCGCCCATTTTTCGCAGGGCCGGGTGCAAAAAGCGCCAGAAGGTCACCAGGGCAGAGGCAGGGTTGCCCGGCAGGCCAAAGTAGAGCTTGGGGGGGCCGTGGGGATTGGGAAAACGAGCCACCGTCAGGGGTTTGCCCGGCTTGATGGCCACGCTGCGGATGAAAATCTCGCCTCCCAACTCCTCCAGCACCTTTTCCACCAGGTCAAAATCCCCCACCGATACCCCTCCGGAAGAGATCACCCCATCGGCAGAGGCCAGGGCCTGCTGGACGACCTGCCGCAACACCTGGGGCCGATCCGGCACGATGCCCAACTGGATCGGGATCCCACCCGCTGCCTTGACCAGAGCCGCCAGGCCGTACTGGTTGGAATCCACGACCTGCCCCGGCCCCGGCACCTGCT
>NZ_JANSIO010000116.1:0-8288 GCF_047462195.1 Synechococcus sp. R3-13
GGGGCCCCCCTTGCTGATTTTGCTGTTGGGACTACTGCTTACGGAGACATTGCTGGTGGGCTATCGGGTGCCGCCGGGATTAATGCCTACCCCAACGCGGGTGTTGCAGGCCGCCTGGATGGCGCGAGCTGCCCTGATGCGAGATGCAGTGCAAACTTTTGTGCGACAGGCGCTGGTGGGGTTTGGCTTGGGGGTGGGATCCGGCCTGTTGCTGGGGGCGCTCTTGGCCCGTTTTCCCAAGATCGAACAGGGGGTTTTGCCCTATTTGGCAGCCCTCTCCAGTATTCCCATTCCGGCTTTGGCCCCGGTCATGGTGGGGGCATTTGGCATCGACTGGCCCTCGAAAGCAGCAGTGGTGGCGGTGGTGGTGCTGTTTCCGGTGGTGCTCAACACGGTGCGAGGGTTGCGTTCGGTGGATCCCAGCCAATTGGATTTGATGCGCTCTTACGGGGCCGGTGCCGGGCAAGTGTTTTGGCAGGTGCGGATCCCTCAATCTTTGCCCTACATTTTTAATGCCCTCAAGCTGGCGCTCACCTTGGCGATGATTGGATCCATTGTGGGGGAATTCTTTGCCGCTCCGGGGCTTGGTCTGGGCTTCCGCATCCGGATCGAGGCGGCTCGCTTCAATTTCGACATCGTCTGGGCGGCCATCATTTATGCCACCGTTATCAGCGCCCTAGCTTATCAGTTGATTGTAATGGTCGAAAAGCGGCTGACTTTTTGGCACAGTTCCTTTCGCTCTGGGGGCCGTTAGCCCTTAGATTTCCTACATATTTAGCAAAAGGAACAGAATCAAAATATGGAAAGACCACCCTGAAGACTTTCGGCAGTTGGCTCCGACCGGGTTGTTATGCGGTGGCTTTACTCACCACATTGCTATTTGCAAGCGCTCTACTTCTTGAAAACGAGCGTCGCGTGTTACCAAAAACAGAGCATGTTACAGTGCAAGGGCTGCAATCCAGACACCATTCTCAGATAACGGACGCCCCTCGAGCCTTAACTTGTCTTTGACATCACCGTATTGCCGCGCAGTTTCAGCATCACATACCAAAAACTTCCTGCATGCTTAACAGCCGGGATCCCGCCAATCGCTGCAACCAAGGGGTGAGAAACTCTCGGTTGGCCATTTGCTGCTGGGGATCCTGAGTTTCCAGAGGGAAGGGGGCAAGAGCCCGCAGGGCGGCAGTGGTGACGCAGAACATGGCCTTTTGGAAGCTAAGGCAGATTTTCACCCGCAGGTCATCATCCCCGCGAGGCTGGCGGCGGTAGTGCTCTCGCAAGTAGGGGGGCAGGTGGCGCATCATATCCTGCATCAACAGGGTGGGTGGGATCCCAGCGCTGCCTACCGGCAGCGGATCGGCGTAGAGGGCGCCGTAGGCAAAGTCAGCCTGCTCAGCCGGGATCTGGTGGGCCTGGGCGTTGTAGGAAACCGTGCCCATAAAGGGAAAGGAGCGGAAAAACACCGCTTCCACATAGGGGATAGCCGTACCTGATAGGAAAGTCAGACCCGCCGAGAGAGGGATGATCTCGTAGCGGCGGCCCCAGATGCAGGGAGCGTAGGTGATAGGCTTGTCGGCAGCTGCCACCAACCCCTGCTGGATGTGAGCCACCACGTCGGGAATGGTGAGGTGGGGTTCTGTCTCAGAGCGCTTGGCCAGCGCCAGGAAAATATCGCTCATCACCCGCCAAAACTGGCCCAAGCCGCTGTACATAGCCAGCATGCGCACCTGTTCTAGAGCAAAGTCGGGAAACAAGATCCCCAAGCCCTGCAAGAAGGGATTGAAGCGGATTTTGGCCCGGATGGCTCTCTTGGCCCGCTCGACAAATTCAGGGGTATCCAGGTAGCGGTCTAGCCCCCCTCCCCCATGCCAGAGCATAGCCTTCATGCAGTATTCGGCAAACTCGTAGTTGATGCGGTCATGCCACAGGTAGCGCAGCCATTTGCCCAGGGTAATCTCGCCGTTGAAATACTTGAACGCCGGAAAAAGCTCCAAAAATTGGTGGTCGGCAATAAAGATCAAATTGCGCGAATAGGCATCCAGCACCTCGCCGTAGCTATGCAGGATGCCAATGACCTCTAGGCGATTGGCAGGGGCATCCGGCACAAGGGCTCCCCCTGCCTCTAGGCGCTGGACAATAGGAGCCAGTTGCAGTTGCTCCAGAGGAGATAAGCCGGCCAGAAAGAAGCAGGAAGGAGCAGGAGCAAGAGTGGCAGTCATGGGAGCAAAAGAAACTCCGTCGATCTCATCAAATCATCAGAAGGAAGACAACCCAAACTGAAAGGCAGTGACCAGTCCTGCAACACCAGCTAGGTTAGCCTTGGCCAAGGCCAAGGTGGTGGACTCCACCCAGCGGGTTGCCCAGCTAGGCTGCAGGCCCAGTAACACCACCAGCGTTGCCAAAACAACAGCAGGCAGGCGCTCTTCAGTGGCGTGGCGTTGCATGGCTATGGCCACTTGCGAGAGGCGCCCAAAAAAGACACGGTTCACCATCAGCAGAAAATAGGCCGCCGTCAATCCCGTCCCCACCATGCACAGGAGCGTTTGCAGGGGAAAGACGGCAAAGCTGCCCCGAAAGAGGGTGAACTCAGCTATAAAGCCCACCATGCCCGGTGTGCCGCCACTGGCCATCACCCCTAGCACCATCAAGCTGCCAATAAGCGGTAAGCCCCGCTCCGGGTTGAGCAATCCCCGCAGCAGCTTGAGATCCCGTGTGCCGGTGTTGGCATAGACGGCTCCCACCAGAAGAAACAGCAGCGAGGAGATGAGGCCATGGCTGACCATCTGAAAGATGGATCCCACTAGGGAGAGGGGAGTGGCTGCTGCTACAGCCAAGAGGATGTAGCCCATGTGGGCAATGGAGCTGTAGGCCACCAGCTTTTTCATATCCTGCTGCACTAAGGCGTTCAGGGATCCATACAGCACGTTAACCACCGCCCAACCGGCCAGCCAAGGCCCGGCTTGATCCCAGGCATCCGGCAAGAGCTGCAGGCCAAAGCGCACTAGGCCATAGGTGCCCAACTTCAAAAGCAAACCCGCCAGCAACACGGAAATGGGGGTGGAAGCCTCCACATGGGCATCCGGCAACCAGGTGTGGAAGGGCACCAAGGGGATCTTGATGGCCAGGCCCAGCAGAATGGGAATAAGCAACAGGGTTTGTTGCACCAGGGGCAAGGGGTGAGCCTGCAGGACGGTATAGGTAAAGCTGTGGGCATCGCTCAGCCAACTGAGGCCGAAAAAGCCTACCAACAGCAGGATCCCTGACAGAGCTGTGTAAATCAAGAACTTGGTGGCTGCATAGGTGCGGCGCGGCCCTCCCCAGATGGCGATGAGCAAATACAGGGGGATCAGCTCCACTTCATAGAACAGGAAAAACAGCAGCAAATTCTGAGCCAAAAAAGCTCCGGCCACCGCTGCCGCCAGCATGAGCACCAAGCTGTAGTAGAGGCGGGGCCGCTCCACCTGGCCGCTGGCCCAAATAGCCATCAACACCAGTAGCCCGGTCATCACCACCAAAGGCAGAGAGATCCCATCCACTCCCACCTCATAAACCAAGCCCAACTGGGGGATCCAGGCCATCTTTTCCGCCAATTGCAGGGATCCAAGGTGGGGGTCAAAGATCAGCAACAGCCCCGCGCTCAGGCCAAACAAAACCCACCCAAACCCCAAGGCCAAAGCCCGGTGCAAGCCCTTCCCCGCCTGCTCGGGAATCAACCCAATCAAGATGCTCCCCAACAACGGGATCCCAATCAAAAGGCTCAACATGGCTCTCTCCCATCAATAGGCCAACCCCAAATGGGGCGAACGCAGTAGCCAAGCTGTAACCAACACCATCCCGATGACAATCACCAGCACATAGAGTTGCATCCGCCCCGACAGGGTGTACTTGAGGGCTTCGCCGCTGAAGAAAAAGGCCAGGCTCACCCCGTTCACCAAGCCGTCCACTCCGTTGCGATCCAGCCACTCCAATCCGCGGGAGAGGGCGCTGACCGGTTGCACCACCAGGGCTTGGTAGAGGTGCCCCGTGTAAAAGTCGTGGGCCAGCAGATCCTGCAACTCCGGCCAGGGCAGATATACCCTCCGTTGGTCCCCCCAGTACAGCCAGCCGCCAATGGCTGCCCCCACCAGCCCAGCAGCCGTCAGCAGAGCCGCCATCCACCTCAGCTGCGGGTTCCAGTCGGGATAGAGCCCCCAGCGCCCCAACAGCCAGGGCATGAGCAAGGTTTGCACCGTCAGGATGCCCATGGGCAGAGCCATCAGCCAGCCCACCTCAGGGGCCCGGCGGGTTTTGGGTTGAGGGGATCCCTGAAAGACCAGGCCAAACACCCGCGCCAGGTTGAGAGCCGTCAGCCCATTCACCAGCAGCAGCACCCCCACCAGGGCCGGCTGCACCCCGCTGTAGACCAGCGCCAGGCGGGTCAGCGTCCAAAAGCACCCTAGGGGCAGCAGAGCCACCATCCCCAGGGATCCCACGGCAAAAGCGGCCACCGTGGCCGGCATGCGGCTGCGCAGGCCCCCCAGCTCTGTCAAATCTTGGGTAGAGGTGGTGTAGATGAGGGATCCCACCCCCATAAACAGCAACGCCTTAGCCAGGCCGTGCATCAGCAGCAACTCCAGGGCCAGCTCCGGCTGCTGCATTCCCACTGCCACAAACACCAACCCCAAGTAGGCACTCGTGGAGTAGGAGAAGGTGCGTTTGATATCGATTTGCGCCAAGGCCACCAGGGATCCGCCCAGGGCTGTGATCGTGCCGATGGCCACCAAGACCCCATTCGTAATCGGCGACAGGGCCAGTAGCGGTTGCAGCTTAATCAGCACAAAAGCCCCGCAGGCCACCACTGCCGAATTGCGCAAAATCGAAGCCGGGTTGGGCGCTTCCATCGCCTCATCCAGCCACAGGTGCAGCGGAAATTGAGCGCATTTGCCCAAGGGCCCCGCCATCAAGGCCAAGCCCATCCAAGCTGCCCAGGTGGGATCCAAGCTGGCCGTAGCCGCCCAGTCCCGCAGGTCGGAAAACGTCAAGGCCCCGGAAAAGTTGGAAACCGCCACCACCCCCATCAGCAGCAGCAGATCTCCTACCCGCTTGGTTAAAAACGCATCCCGCGCCGCCGTCACCACCAGAGGCTGGGCGTACCAAAGGCCCACCAGCAAATAAGTGGAAAGGGTGAGCATCTCCAGCAGGGCATAGCTGAAAAACAGCGAGTCACTGAGGGCGATCCCTGTCATTCCCCCCTCGAAAAAGCCCATCAGGGCGGCAAAGCGACCCAGGCCCCAGTCCTTATCCAAATACCCCAGCGCATAGATCTGGGCCAGCAAGCTCAAACCGCTGATCCAGACGACGGCCCCCATTGTCAGGGGCGAGATCTCCAAAGACAGGGTCAAATCCAGATCGGCCACCCGAAACCAGGGGTAGTTCAGGATCTGGGGATCCCGACCCCAAACCTGCCGCAACAGCCAAAGGCCATGGGCAAAGGCGGCAAAAGTCAGAAGGATGTTGAGGTAAGCTGCCGGACGCGGGCCACTGCCCTTGACCCACCCCGTTGCCCAGGGAATGGCCAAAGCTGTTCCCGCCCACCCATAGCAAGGGATCCACCAACTGCTCTCCAACCCCAAAAGGTTTGACATCATTAAATGCTAAATAAAACGGAAAACTGGATCCAACGGAAATCAGTCAGGCTTTTGAATCGCTCGTTCTCTATTTCACGATATACCTGGCTCGAACGGTTCCAAAACCGGGCCGGATGGCTTGAGCCAATCTCGAAGTTGAGCGGCAATGCGCCGGGCGGCCCCTGGGGATCCCATGCGGCGGCGTCCATGGGCCCGCAACTCAGCCGCGTAGTTGGGATCGGCGGCCAGGCGTTCCAGAATCCGGCCAACCACGGCGGGAGCCTGCTCCACTGAGGTCAGGTGGACGGCGGATCCCAAAAGACGGGTCTGCGCTTCAGCAAAGCGCGGGGTAAACTGGGGCCCTTCTCCCGGCAGGGTTACCACCGGTTTTCCCAAGCCTACACATTGCTCGGTAGCCGTTCCCGCCATGGCCAGCACCACCGTTGCTCGTTGGGCACAGGCCCCGAAGTCCCCCCAAACCAGAAGCACATCGCTGCGCTGAGATGGGATCCGAGCCTGAAGCGGGTCTCGCTCCAGGTTGGGGCTGAGGGCAGCATAGACTTGCAGCTCCGTTGGGAGCCGCTCCACCACCTGCATCATCAGGGCCCAGTTGCGATAGGCTTCCGGCGGACGGGATCCGGGCAAGAGCAGCAAGGCCGGTCGGTGGGGATCCAAAGGCAATGTCCCGCGTGGCTCTAGGCCATCCATCATCGGGTTGCCCAGGTAAAAGGCCCTTAGGCCCCGTTTTTGCAAAGCTGTAGTCGTCAGCTCATCCCGCAAAAAAGAACCCAGGCAGCGTCGGTGGGCCATCAGCCAGCGCTCCCAGGGCAGGTAATCGGAAATCGGCTGCCCAAAAGGGATCCAGGGGCGTCGGTAGGGCCCCCGTTCATCTCGCCAGTAATAGTCCGACTTGGCCGTGCCCACAAAGGCGTAGGGGATCCCACTCCACCACGCCATCAGCAAGGGCACAATATCCCCCACGGCCAGCACCAGGTTCCTCTGGGCTGCTGCCCGCCGAACCAACGCCAATTGCCGCCCCGTCAGCCCCAGCAAACCGGCCCGCAAATCCCGCCACAACTGCCGCCAATCCTGATAAATAAACCCCCCCGACGGCATCACCTGGGCAATGGGCAGCAGGGGGATCCCTTGGCGTTGGTAGGCTGTCCCTTCTCCCACAATCGGCAAGGCTTGCACCGGGATCCCCAGTTGGACTAGGGCAACAGCAAGGCGACTGCCCACCTCATCTTCCCCGTGTCCATTGCTCAGACACAGCACCTGCGGTGGATTCGTTGGATTCCATTGGGTTTCCACAGCTTGCCGTAGGCGCAATCTGGGCTGAATCAAGAGGGATCCCCCAGCTCACCAGAAATCTCCTCATAGAATAGAGCCAATCCAAGAGGGGAACCCGGGAGATGATCCGAAATGAGCGACAACGAGCCGAGCTTATTGCAGCGGTAGAAGCCCTTCAGCTGGAAGGCCCCTACTTTATAGAAGAGCGCCTCGCCCGCCATCGCGGCCCTTTCTTGCGGGCAGTGAAAGATGTGCCTGTAGGGGGAACTTGGTGGGAGATCCGCTATTTTCCCGCCTGTGAGCGCTATGCTTGGGCCTACTTGCCGGAAGGGGCCGGCCCACGGGCCTTCGCCTGGGGACACACGCCGCAGCAAGCCTTTCTTAACGCCTTATGGCATCACCCTCTTTCTCCTCAGGGCCAAGGACAGCCTCAGGGAAACCATTCCGATTTACAGTGAATTGACTACTCTCCACCCTACTGACTTGCTTCCGGCTAAGGGTAGGACGGGGCTTTAGGCGCATTTTTTTGGTAAAAATTAAGCAACTCTCTTCCCACGTATAGGGAACATGAAACCCCAGGCCGTCGCCCGTATTCTGGATGCCAACCTCGATCGAGCTCGTGAAGGACTACGGGTATTGGAAGAATGGTTTCGTTTCGGCCTGGAAGAGGGAGAGCTCTCTGCCGAATGCAAGGCCATGCGCCAAGCCCTAGCCCGCTGGCACAGCGATCCCCTGCGTTTGGCCCGCGATACCCCCGCCGATCCAGGCACCCAGATCTCCCACCCCCAAGAGGAGCAACGGCGGGATCTCCGCCACCTCTTGCAAGCCAATTGCAGCCGTGTGCAAGAAGCCCTGCGGGTGTTAGAAGAATACGGCAAGTTGGCCGAATCCCACCACTGGGTGGCCCCTGGCCTGGCCAAGCTGGCCAAAGACATGCGCTATCGGCTCTACGTCTTGGAAAGTGAACTGCTGGGCGGATCCCTGCGGCAGCGTCTCCTGGCAGCCCATCTTTATTTGGTGACCAGCCCTGTGCCCCACTGGCTAGAGGTGGTGGAAAAATCCCTGCGGGGCGGGGTGACCCTGGTGCAATATCGCCGCAAAAACCTTCCCGACGGCGAGATGCTTCGGGATCTCAAGCAGTTGCGGCAACTGTGCAACCGCTACCAGGCGCTGATGATCGTCAACGACCGGGTGGACTTGGCTCTGGTCAGCCAGGCAGATGGGGTTCACCTGGGCCAGACGGATCTGCCGGTCGCCCAAGCTCGGCACCTCCTGGGATCCCAGCGGCTCATTGGCCTGTCCACCACCAACGCCGAAGAGCTGGCCCAAGCCCTGAACAGCGACGTGGACTACATTGGCGTCGGCCCCGTTTACCCCACCCCCACCAAAGCG
>NZ_JANSIO010000117.1:0-4042 GCF_047462195.1 Synechococcus sp. R3-13
GGGCACCGGGCCACCCTGCACGGCGAGAAGGTGGCTTTCGGCATTTTGGCCCAGCTCCGCCTAGAAGAGATCCTGCAGGGAAGCCAGTTGGCGCTGGCGGCACGTACCCAGTTGCTGACCTTTTACCGGCAGGTGGGGTTGCCCCTCAACTTGCGGGATCTCAAGCTAGGTCACTTGGGATCCGCCGACCTGCTGCATGCTGCCCAAGTGGCCTGCCAGCCAGGATCCGACATCCACCACCTGCCCTTCCCCGTCAGTCCAGAAGCCCTGTTGGTGGCCCTTACCACCACAGACCTGACCAGCTCCAGCCCTGTTCTCCCTCGGCTGTAAGTCCTGGCAGAGGATATCTGTCTGCTATCCAACTCCGCCGGTACGGGCCTGGGTCGGCATTGTGGGCAGGCGGGCTTCGCCGTAGGCTCCAGAGGTGGCGCCCACCAAGATCAAGGCTCCGCCCATCCAAGTCCACCCATCCGGGATCTCGGCAAACACCCAAAACCCGATTAGGCTGGCCCAGAGCAGACGGGAGAAATCCAGAGGCAGCAGCATCGTCACCTCAGCTAGCTTGTAGGCCTGGGCGAGGGCCACCTGGCCAATGCTGCCCAGTAGCCCCATGGCCACCATCCACAGCCACTGCTCAGGAGAAGGCCAGGTCCAAACCCAGACGGCAGCCAGAAAGGAAAGGGGGGTCTGCAGCAGGCCCATGTAGGCCGTAATCGTGAGGCTGGACTCGGTGCGGGAGAGGATCTTGAGCACGATGGTCACCCAGGCAAAGAGTGCTGCCGCCCCCAAGGCCAGCCCTGTTCCCAGAGAAAACTCTCGGAAGCCTGGCCTCAACATCACCAAAGCCCCGGCAAACCCCAGGCCCAATCCCAGCCAGCGGGACGAGCGCATCTGCTCGCCCAACACCCATACCGCCATCGTGCCGGCAAACAAAAGTTGAACAAAGCTCAGCGCCGTAGCTTCTGCCAGAGGCAACAGGCTGGCTGCCCAAAAGGAGAGCAACATCCCCACCGTGCTGATCGCCGAGCGCAGGAGGTAAAACTCCATCTTGGCGGTGTGCAGAGACTGGATCCCGACCCGCAACACCAGCGGTGACAGGGTGAGAAACCCGAATAGGTTGCGCAAAAAAACAATCTGAAACGGATGAAGGGCGGGAGTGTTGAGCCGGATGATCGCGCCTAAACAGGCAAAGCAAGCGGTGGCCAGCAGCTTCAGGGCAACTCCTTGCCAGAGCCTTATTTTTCCCCACTCTGCAAAGCGGCTCAGCTGGTGGCGATACCACATCTCCAAAGTCACAGCTCACACCCAAATGGTTTAGGCACTAAGTTTTCAGCCTTGAACTCTCAGCTTAAACGGACTTCCAGGGATCCGAACTGCGCCCCTGGGCACTCCTTGCTGCCCACCGGCCCCCCTGATTCCCAGGGGGAAAAAGATGGGGATCCCAAGACATGGCCATTTCAAGTAGCCATGAAACAACTCACCCCGTCGCTCCATAGCTCCCCTCTCTCTTTGGGAGAGGGGCTGGGGGTGAGGGCGTGGAACCTCTAGGTTTGCTTGAGAATCTCTTTCAAGTAGCCGATGACCGTTTCCGGCTTGAGATGGGCCATACAGGGATGACCCTCCACCAGGCAGGTTTCGTTTTTGAACTTGTTCTCTGCGCAGACCCGGCACTTGTAGGCGGTTTGGGTGAGATAGACGTGGGGCAGACGAGGAGCCCACAGTCGCACCGGGCTGGCCCCATCCCCATCGGCATCGTTGCCAAACAGGGCAATGGTGGGACAGCCCACTGCCGCCGCGATGTGCATCGGCCCCGCATCCACGGAGATACACACCCGCGCCCGCTTCAGGGCCCCCGCCAGCTCCATGAGGCTGGTTTTGCCCCGCAGGTCAACCATTCCCGTTTGCGCCAGCAGTTCGTCTTCGCTGCTGCCGCCGTGGTAGAGGGATCGCTGCAGCTCCGGCGCGCTGCCGATTAGCCCCACCTGCAGGCCCTGGCCTTGGCACCACTGGATTACCTGCCGCCAGTGCTCCAGAGGCCACATCTTGGCGCGGCGGGTAGTGGTGATGTGCACCAAGACCTCTGGCACCGGAAAATCGGGATCCCGGCTGGGCAGCTCCAGGCGGAAAAAATCCGTCTCCACGTACGCCAGGCGACAGAAGATTTCGGCGATGTAGTTGCTGGTGAGGATATCTTTGTAGCGCTGCAGAAACTCCAGGCCGTTCCAGTCGTCATCCTGGAGCATGCGCTGTACCGGGTCGGAGCCGGGGTCCAACTTGCGGCGAAAATCCAGAGTCAAGCCGGCCCCGGCAATGTACTGGGGGCGCAGGGCCGTTACCGCCACCAGGTTGAGCTCGCTAAACTCGTCGCAGTTGATGGCCAGATCGTAGGGGCCGGCCTGGGTCACCCGTTCTCGCACAGCAGCGGTCAGGGCCTCGAGGTAATCGGGACGACGGCTGTAGAGAGGAAAGCTGAAGTCGATGTAGGGGCAGTGGAGCTCAAAGTCGCGGGTAATCTCGCTGCCAAAAAAATCCAGCACACAGCCGGGGTATTTTTCCTTGAGGCCCCGCAACAGCGGGATGGTAACCACAAAATTGCCCACCTTGCTGGAGGAAAACACCGCCAGGTGGGGATGTTCCCGCAGAGGTTGGTTGGCAAACCGTTGCATAAGGCTGGGATCCCCAGGAAGATATCAACCCCGCTGGAGGTGGTGCGGGTGGTGCAGACAGAGCACTTTTGCTAGGCTACCATTCCTCTGTCCTGCACTTGGATGGCCATGTTGGGATCCCTGGGCCTCAGGGGAGACTGGCTTGGCTGCCATCCCAGATGACCACCACAGCAAAGCGATCCAGAAAGCCATCTGTCGCATTCATCTGGCGCAGACTAAAAGCATCTTCGGCGGAAATCACCAGGTCGTAGCCCAGGGTGCGGATGGCACGAATGCGGTGAGGCCGTTCCCCGATGCGGTTCACCAGTGAGCGGGCCTGCTCTTCCGAGGTGGCATAGGCAGCTGTGCCCTCGCTGCCCACAAAGGCCGCGTTGAGGTCTTGGCCAAGAGTAACGGGGGTATAGACTTGATTGCCATCGGGATCAAACAAGCGCATTGACTGGCTAGGCAAGAAATCCAAGCCTCGTGCATCCACAATCAACCCTGTCACTTGCGGTTCCCGCCGCTGGGATCCCGCCTCCAGACCCGTTCCGCCCCCTGGCCCTTGGCCTGTGCCCACCCCTGAGCCAGGGCTGGCTCCGCGCACCCCACTCTGGCCGCTGCCCGGCCCGACCACTTCCCCCTGCCGGGATCCAGAGCCACTGCCGCCAGGGCTGGTGCCGAACTGCCGCAACAGATCCAGATCGAAAACCGGGCCTTCTGCCACTTCTCCATGGCCGGGTTGGGCCGGCTGGACTTTTGGATCGGCTTGATCTGTTTGTGGGAGCGGAACAGAATCCTGGGTTACTGGACGCCAGGGCGTTGCTTCAGAAGCGGGCAGGGTAGGGGATCCCCCTTGCAAGCGGTAAAGGGGAGGAAACAGCGTTTGGGCATCCACAGCTTCCACCGGCAAGACCGGCCCCGCCAGCAGGATCCCCAGTGCTGCCCAGCTCACTTGGATCCGTATGCCTTGAATCCTATACTTCCACCACCTCATGCCCACACCTCTTGGCCTCAAAACCTGCGGCCCGCTCGGCAACCGCTCATCCTCCCCCATGCTACCCAGGCAGGGCCGGTTCGGCAGGGGATCCCGCGCAGTCTTCCCCTTGGCTTGAGAGCAGCTGGGGCTCCTGGCCTCTCCCTAAAGGTGGGTCGGAGAACAAGAGATTGATCCCCAGCGATCCCCAGGGTCTTGACCGACAGGCAAAAATACGCAAACATGTGTTCATCATTCTTGATGATCCCCGTTGATCCCCACCTGTGGTCATCAGCGGCTGGAGAGCCCGAGGCAAGCCGATACATCAGCAGGTTCAAGGTTGTCCTCAGAACCACAAGCTGGGATCGGCCCATAGGACAAAAGCTGGAGCATTGCACGAAGCCCGATTTGTCGAAGACAG
>NZ_JANSIO010000118.1:0-3025 GCF_047462195.1 Synechococcus sp. R3-13
GTTGGGCGCAGATGGCAGGGGATCCTTTTCCGGGAAGGAGCGGAGGGCTTGGGTCTCGGCGGGCTGAACGGGCGAAGCTGAGTCCTCCTCTCGCTGTTGCTCGGCAACGCTGACGGAAATGGGGGCGCTGTGTTGCCAGATGCGCAACAGCTTTTGCAGGGTGCGTTCGGGAGACAGCAAGGTTAAGGGGGGGTCTTCCCGCAACCGGGCCAGTGGGATGTTTGTTGCTCCCCAATACTGACGCGGAGGGGAGGCGGGAGGCAGCTCTCCGCCTTGTTGCTCCGCAACGCTGACGCGAAGGTCTCGACAGCGGACGGAAAACGGAATCGTCAAGGGCTGGGAAGGCCGGTCTGCATCCCGCCAGGAAGAGGGAGTGAGGGCCAGTTCCCCCCGCAAAGGACGGGTCCAAACGCGGCTTGGCAGGGTGATGGGAATGCTGAACACCGCCGTTCGGGCTTCAGCGGGAAATTGAATTAGCCGTTGCCCCTCGAAAACCGTGCTCTCCTCGCCTTCCTGCCAAACCCGTACCCGCAGCTCGCCGCTGCAGCCGATCCGCCCCGTCAACACCAGCACCTCCTCCGGGGATCCCTCCAATTCACTGTGCATTAGGGAAAACAGCTCTGGCGGGATGGCGACCTCTTTTTTCTGGGGGGGCTCAAACCCGGCCTCTTCAGCCACCGGGGCAGGGATCCCTCGTTCCGGCTCCAGAGGGGCAGGCACAACCTGAAAACGGAGACAATTGTCCAACTCGGTTTCACCGAACAGTTCTGCGATCAAGTCGGCATCTCGGCAGTACAATTCCCAAAACCCAGGGGTGAGGTGGCTGGCGGGCAAAATAATGCCGATCCCTTCATCGTTGGTGCGCACAGAACGGGTTTGGACTTGTGGGGGAGTCGGGGCGGTGTCAGGGCCCTGATTCTGCGACGACAGAGGACGCTGCCGGACTTCCACCGTGATGGTGAAGTGGGGCTGGGGCGAACGGGCAACAATGGTGTAGGTATCTTCTTCCAGAACTGCTCCCTCGGCTGGTACTGGCTGCCAGTCTTCCTGGCCGTCCCGCCGAACCCAGAAATTTAACATAGCTCCATCACCTTGGTGCTCCGCACTGCTGACGCGAATGGCATGCCAGATACTGAATCAGATCGGCTTGCAAAAGGGTTTGCTGTTGCCCTGTAGGCAGGTGCTTAAGCTGTACCTCTCCGGCTGCAGCTTCCGCATCCCCTAGCACAACAGCCCAAGTTGCGCCGCTGCGGCTGGCCCGTTTGAACTGCTTGCCAAAGGCGCTGCCGCTCAGATCCAGCTCGGTGCAGAAACCAGCTTGGCGCAGCGCTTGAGCGATCCGGAGGGATTGGGCCTCAGCCTTCGCCCCACGGGAGATCACGTAAACCTCGACCGGTGCTGGCGGAGCCTCCCCTTGTTTCTTTTGCAACAGCAGCACCAGCCGCTCCATGCCGACGGCCCAGCCCACCGCTGGGGTAGAAGGTCCGCCCAGCTCTTCCACCAAGCCGTCGTAGCGACCACCCCCACAGACGGTACTCTGGGATCCCAAGTCAGGCGAGACGATCTCAAAGGCGGTGTGGGTGTAGTAGTCCAGGCCCCGCACCAAGTAGGGATCCAACTGGTAGGGAATATCCAACATCTGCAGGTGATCTTGCACCTGCTCGAAGAAAGCCCGCGATTCTGGGCTGAGGTAATCCGGCAGCTTGGGGGCCCCCTCGGCAATCTCGCGGGTGCGGGGATCCTTGCTATCCAGAATGCGCAGCGGGTTGCGGGTGAGGCGCTCTTGGGAGTCAGGATCCAGCTTCTCCCGCAAGGGAGTGAGGTAGTCCACCAGGGCCTGGCGATAGGCCCGCCGGTCCTGCAGATCCCCCAGGGAATTGAGCCGCAAGCTCAGGTTCTCCGCCCCCACCGCCTGCAACAGCTCCCAGGCCAAGGCGATGACTTCCGCATCGGCGCGGGGATCTCGGCTGCCCAGCAGCTCTACCCCCAACTGATGGAACTGGCGTTGCCGCCCCGCCTGAGGACGCTCATAGCGAAACATCGGCCCACAATACCAGAGGCGTTGCACATCTCCAGCCGTTTGCAGCCCGTGCTGGATGTAGGCCCGCACCACACCTGCTGTGTTCTCTGGGCGCAGGCTCACCTCTTGCTCGCCACGGGTGCTGAAGGAGTACATCTCCTTGCCCACCACGTCGGTGGCACTGCCAATGCTGCGGGCAAAGAGCTCCGTCAACTCCAGGATGGGGGTGCGAATTTCTTGGTAGTTGGCCCGTCCCAGGATCTCTCGGGCGCTGGCTTCCACCTGCTGCCAGAGCCGCACCTCCTGCGGCAGAATATCTCGGGTGCCCCGCACCGCCTGGATCATCTCCATTCTCGTTCTCCCTCCCTGGGGTGGGCCTGGCCGCCTGCTATGCCAATGGCTGTTCTCGTCAAAGGACTCCGTCCCGCTGACGCAAACGGCCTAGTTATTGATTATCGGCGACAACACTCCCCGTCGCTAGCGGAGCCAAATGACCCCGATCCAAGCTCGAGTCCAACCAGGAGTAGGTGGCGGCAATTTGGCTGGTGGCAACAACAGCGGCGGTGGTAGCTCGCAAGATGGTAGGGCCAAGGGAGACGGACACTCCCCCATATTCCTCAGCCTGCCGACGTTCGGCAACGGTCCAGCCCCCCTCTGGGCCAATGGCTATGGCCAAGACGGGATCCCTGAGCTTTGGCAGGGCTTGCACCAGCGGGGGCGCTTTGTGCCGAGCCACGGCTATACCCCACCAAAAGGACTCCGTCCGAGTAGCGCGAACGGCTTGTAGCTCCGCCAGCCAACTTGTCCAAGGGGTGGGGGGATCGACCTGAGGCCAGCGCAACCGCTCACATTGTTCTGCGGCCTCCCGCACAATTTTTTGCCAGCGTTCCTGCCGCCCAGATCCCGGTTCCAACACGGTGCGCTCTGTCAGCAGGGGGGTAATTCGCGCCACCCCCAGCTCGGTAACCTGGCGGAGCACCTCGTCAAACCCCTGCCCTTTGACCA
>NZ_JANSIO010000119.1:0-3366 GCF_047462195.1 Synechococcus sp. R3-13
GCAGCAAAGACCCGAGGAGTAGGGTAAAGTGGAACGGGTCAAGAGAGGTTTTGGGGGTTACCCGCACATGATTGGACGACGTCCCGCTGTTGCTTCCCAAGGCTGTCGCCAGGACGCCATCGCCCAGGGACTTAGCCTTCTGCGCCGTTCTTGGGCGCGGTTGGTTTTCGGCGTACTGCTCGGCCTTGTCCTGGGCATGGGCTCCACCTTCTGGGCCACTGCTCAGCAGCTCCCTGCCGGACAGCAGCTTATTCCCAATCCGCAGCAGTTTCGCGCCCTAGAGCAACCCAGCAGCGCCCTCAGCGCATTGCGAGCCGAACAACTGGCCGCCGAAGCCAATGCCGCCATCCAAGCGCAAAACTACGACCAGGCTGTCGAGCTGCTGCAACAGGTGTTCAACGCCTACAACCAGCGCTCCAACTACCACCAAGATCTCTCCCGCGCCTTCGCCGGGATCCAAAACCGCATCTCCGAAGAACAGCGGGAGCTGGCCCGTGTTGCCGCCCAAGCCCGGGATCAAGCTGCCTACGATTTGGCCGTGGTCTATCGCGCCGCAGGGCGACCGGAAGAGGCCGTGGGCTGGCTGATCCAGGTCATCAACAGCCAGAGCCCAACCCGCGAGCTGGGCACCCAAGCCTACCAGCAGCTCTTGGAAATCGGCTTCGTCAGCACTCCCTTCCCCAGCTAGAGCTGCTCTTCCAGATTGCGATAGAAAGCCAGCGCCGTTTGCCCATAGGTTCGTTGGTCAAAGCGCAGCAGGGATCCCACCTGGTCTGGTAGCTTCTGGCCGCTGCGATGCTCGACGATCAAGGTTCCCCCTGGCTTGAGCAAGGGCGGGATCAGGGGCAGGAGCGGGGCGTACAGACCGGCCTCGTAGGGAGGAGCAAAGTACACGTAATCAAATGGCTCCAAGTTCAGGCCGCGGCTGAGCAGCTTGCGGGCATCCCCCTGAATGACCTGGAAAGATTGCCCCGGCTGCGCCACCTTGGCCCAGTTGGCTCGGATGATGCGGCAGGCAGGGGCGGCAATCTCGATCCCGGCCACAAAAGCGGCCCCCTGACACAGAGCTTCTGCTCCCACCGTACCGGCCCCACAGCACAGATCCAGCCAGCGACAGCCTTCCACCTGCCCTTGCAAGATGTTGAACAAGGCCTGCCTCACCCGGCCAGGTGTGGGTCGAGTGCCCAAGCCAGCGGGAGTTTGCAGCGCTCGTTTGCCGCTGATGCGCAGGCTCATGGGATCCCTTCAGGGGCTAGGCGTGGCCGGCAACTGGCCGGTCAACCCACTGCGCTGGGCCGCGCGATCCCGCTCCATCTGGATTTGCTCCACCAAAGGTTGGGGCAGTTGGGCGGAAGCTTGCAGGGCCTGATCGAAAAGGGGGACGGCCTCTCGGTCTTGCCCTTTGGAAACCAGAATTTGCGCCTTGAGGTAATAGAGCTCCGGGTTGTTGCAGGAAGCAGCAATGGCCCGATCCACCGCCTCCAGCGCCTCGTCAAAGCGCTGCATATCCCGGTAGGCCAGAGCTTGGCCGCGGTAGGACAGATAGTCAGGAGCTGCCATCCGAAACTGATTTAGAGCCTTCTCCCGGTAGGTCAGCAGCAAATCCATGTAGCCGTTGAGCAGATTGAGCTCCGGATCGCTGCTGTCCACTGCTTGGGCGGCCCGAATGGAAGCAAACAATTGATTGAGGGTGGGCAGAGCTTTGGGCAAACCGATGACCACCCCATCTCGCACCACTATGTTGGCTGCCTCCAGCCCATAGCCCACGCCCTCATAAAGGTTGCCCCGCAGGGGATCCGTCTTTTTCAACTCGGCGGCCACCTGTCGGGTTTGAGTGGCCAACTGGGCAAATGCTTCCAGGTCTCCCTCCTGATAAGCCAGCGCCGCCAACAGGGCATAGACCATCGGCTCTTCGGGAGAGGCTTTCTTGGCCATTGCCAGCTTTTCCCGGCTCTGGCTGTAGCGGCCTGCACAGAAGAACTCTTCAAAAGCTGCCGCCACCTCCGGCCTGATGGGGCGGGCATTGTCCCCGCTGCGGAAGGGATCCTGCGCCCAAACGGGCAGAGCGGATCCCCACACCCAACAAATCACCCCCAGCAGTTTGCCCAGCCTGCTCATTTTGCCGATACTCATCCCCAGTGCCTCAACTCCCACCCCCATCTAACCCTCTCTTCAGCGCAGCAGTTGGGCAATCGAAGCAATAGCGGCATCTTGAACCAACTCATTGGGCTCATAGGCCAGAAGATCGTGCAAGGGATCCAAGGCGCGCGGATCCCCGATTTGGCCGAGGGCACGGGCTGCCGCCTCCCGCACCACCGGTTCATCGTCCGCAAGCTTGGTCAGCAAAGCCGGCACCGCCTCCACCACCCGCATTTGCCCCAACCGGTAAATGGTTTGCAGTTGAGCCTCAAGAGGGGTTGCTGGGAGAGCAGAGCTGTACACAGAAATACCCGCAGAACCGTCGGAGGAGTAGCCGCCGTGCGCCATCGAGATAGCCGAGAGAGCCTGCAACGCCTCTAGGGCACGAGATCGCTCTGCCCGGCTCATCTGGGGCAATTGAGCCACCAGATCCTCAAAAGCTTGCTGCACAGGATCGACAGCCGCAACCTGTTGGGCAATGCGAGTTAATTGGCGATCCGCCTGCACCTGCTGCCAAGACTGAAACGCCGTCAGACCTGCCACTATCAGAGCCGCATCGGCCAGAATGGCCAACAGCGCCATTCCTCCCCAAATCTTGCTGCGACGGCTGAGCCTTTGCATTTGCTTGTCCACATAGACAAAGGCTTGGTGCTGCCGTTCCCAAAAGTCGGGGGCCACCTGCAGAGTTTGGGCGCTCAGATCGGGAGACAGAAGGTTTTCCTCGCGGGCTACCTCTAGGCTCTGTAGCCTTTGATTCAAGCGAGAAAATTGTTTCGTCCAGAGCCAAGTAAACATCAGGTCACGTCCTCTCTGCAAACCTGCCATCGAGAACCAAGTCTTGCTGACACAACATTGTGCAGGACATTGTGCGGGAACATTATGCGGGCTGTGCTGGCGTTCAGTGTCAGGCAAGGTTGGCCCACTTTCCCCTGGGATCCCAGAGGGGGAGCTTATGCGACAGGATAACAAAAGCGTCAGCTCCCCACCACCGGTCTTTACCCCAGAATCGCAGGATACCTCTCATCATGGAGAGGCCGACGAAGGATACAGAGAGGTTGGCTGCACTTGCGACCGAGAGAACCCGAAGGCCACCGCGTCGAGCTTCTCGACACCCGACTGACCGTTTGAGCCATTCTGCCGCTGCCTGAGGAGATGCCATGACCACTGCCCTCGCCCCCCGTAAAACCCACACTTCAGAGGAATACTTTGCCCTGGAAGCTGAATCAG
>NZ_JANSIO010000120.1:0-6742 GCF_047462195.1 Synechococcus sp. R3-13
CTTTTGATGGGCGCTTAATCGATTGGGAACTGTTGAACGAGGCGCAGCGAGCCTGGCTGGACGAGTATCACCGGCAGGTTTACGCCATGCACCACGCCACCTTGCCAGAACAGGATGCCGCCTGGCTAAAATGCGCCTGCGGACTGAGCTGATGTACTCGCGCAAGCGTTGCGCGGCGATTACAAATCCCCTGGCAAAGAACGCAGGAAGGATCCCTGCAGTTGACCACATGCGGCATTGCCATCCAAGCCACGGGTTTGGCGCACAGTGGCCCGCACTTGGTGCTGTTCGAGCTGGCGGACGAACTCTCTGACCCGTGTCGGGTGGGGGCGTTGATAGTCGGCTCCAGAGATAGGGTTGTAAGGGATCAGGTTCACGTGCAGTTGCACCCCTGACCGGCTGGCCTGCTGCAGCAATTGCGCCAGTTGGCGGGCATGAATGGGCAGATCGTTGACCCCCGATAGCAGGGTATATTCAAAACTGACTCGCCGCCCGGTGCGCAGCATGTAGTCGCGGCAATCCTGGATCAGAGTGTCCAGAGGGTAGTGGGCTGCCGAGGGGATCAACCGTTGCCGCAGGTCTTGATTGGGGGCATGCAAGCTGACGGCCAGGGTAACTTGCAGATCCTGCTGCGCCAGCCAGGCAATTTGCCGGGGTACCCCCACCGTCGAGAGGGTGATATGCCGTTGGCCGATGCCGATATCTTGATTCAGGCTGCGGATGGCTTGTACCACCGTATCGCGGTTGAGCAGGGGTTCCCCCATGCCCATAAAGACCACATGGCTGACGCGACGGCCAAAATCTTCCTGCACCGTCAACACCTGATCCAGAATCTCGTGCAGCTCTAGGTTGCGCCGGTAGCCCATCTTGCCGGTGGCACAGAAATCGCAGGCCATCGGGCAGCCCACCTGAGAAGAGACGCAGACCGTCAGACGCTTGGCCGTTGGGATCCCTACCGTTTCGATCAACTGCCCATCCGCCAACCCCAGCAGAAACTTCACAGTACCATCGCGGGCCTCTGTCCGCTGCACAATGCGCGAGCGTCCCACTGGGTAGCTTTGCACCGCCTCTCGCCAAGCCCTAGGAAACACCGTCACCTGTTCCAGGGAGCGGATCCCTTTTTGGTAGATCCAAGCATGCAGTTGTTGCCCGCGATAGGCCGGCTGTCCTTGAGCAACTGCCCAGTCTTTCAGAGCAGACAAGGACTGCCCCAGCAGGGGAATGGGTAGGGCCGACATAAATCCATCTCAAAAGCACAGGAGTCTGGCTCCTTCACTCTAGCCTGTCCCCGTGACCCAATCTCCTTCAGTCCAGTGGAAGTGATAAAATGGGGTGCCGTTGCCGGATGTTGAAGTGCTGGTCGTCATCGACAACTACGACAGCTTCACCTACAACCTGGTGCAGTATCTGGGGGAGTTGGGAGCCCAGCTACAGGTTTTTCGCAATGACCAGCTCTCCGTTGACGACCTGCGCCGCATGCAGCCGCAAGCGGTGGTCATCTCTCCTGGGCCAGGGCGGCCAGAAGATGCCGGGATCTCCCTGGAGTTGATTCGGGAGCTGGGGCCAGAGCTGCCGATCCTGGGCGTTTGTCTGGGGCACCAGTGCATTGGGCAGGTCTACGGTGGTCAGATCGTGCGCGCACCTGAGCTGATGCATGGCAAAACCTCGCTCATTTACCATCGAGGGGTGGGAGTGTTTGAGGGGTTGAGCCAGCCTTTCACGGCCACCCGCTACCACAGCTTGGTGATCGAGCCTTCTACGTGTCCTGACGAGCTGGAGGTGACGGCCCAAACCAGCGATGGGATCATCATGGGGGTACGCCACCGCCGCTATCCCCATGTTCAGGGCGTGCAGTTCCACCCGGAGAGCATCTTGACCGCCGAGGGCAAGCGCTTGTTGAGCAACTTCCTGCGCAGCGCCCAGGCCTTAACTGCTGCTCAGCCCAATGCTTCGCAAGTATCCCAGGAATCTGTTGCCGTTGTTACATCAGGGATCCCCACTCCATGAAGCGTCGCCAGCTTCTGCAAGCCAGCGCTGGGCTGCTGGGATCGATGGCCGTGAACCTGGCCAGAGGGCGCAAAGCGGGCGCTCAGACAGCTCCGGCACAAGGTTCGGAAACGCCAACAACCCCAGGGTCTATAGAGTTCACTCCCGGCTCCAGCTCGCAGGGGCTGCAACTGACTTGGCTGCACCACAGTTGTGTTTTGTTCGAGGGGGAGGGCCGACGGTTTCTGGTCAACCCGTTTCGGCCGGCGGGCTGTACGGCTGGCTATCCTGCCCCACGAGTTGCTGCCGATCTGGTGTTGCTCAGCAGCCGCTTGTTGGATGAGGGCGCTTTGGATGTGGTGCCCGGCAACCCAAGGGTGCTGTTTCAGCCGGGGGACTATCTGATCGACGGGATCCGGGTGCAAGGAGTACGCATGCCCCGTGGCCCTCGCTTTGGCGTAAACGTGGGTTGGCGCTGGCGCATGGCTGGGATCGACATTGTCCATTTGGGAGGGGCGCTGCAGCCAATTACGCGGGAGCAGTCCATCCTGCTTGCTCGTCCCGACCTGTTGCTGGTGCCAGTGGGGGGTGGGCCGAAAAATTACGATCCTGCCGGGGCCAAGGCGGCCATTGAGGCGCTGCAGCCCAAGCTGGTCATCCCCACCATGTATCGCACGGCCGCCGCCGAGGAATCCCAATGCGAGCTGCTGCCGCTGCAGGAGTTTTTGCGTCTCTTCCCCGCTGCTGCCGCGCAACCTGCCCTCAGCAACCCGTTGCTGCTCTCGGCCCAGGCTCTGCCCAGGCAGGGGCTCGCCATCCTTTTCTTTGAGGAATAGGGCTATGCGAGGTCAGGTCCTAAAAATCGCTGTCGGACTGGGATCCCTGCTAGTGGGGGGTCTGGGATTCTATGGATACTCCCTACCAGAAGATCCACAAGCCTTGGCCCAAGCCAACCCGCTGCGGCTGCAACTGGCTCTCTGGCTGGGGAAAGACGCCAACGCTGTCGATGAGCGGGGCAAGACAGCCCTGTTTTTCGTGGAGAGCGGCCTCAACGCCCATCTTTTGCTGGCAGCGGGGGCGGATCCCAATCAACTAGACCATGGGGGAGCTAGCCCACTGCACCAAGCGGCTCGCCTGGGCAACCCTGAGGTTACGAAAGCCCTGCTCGAGGGAGGGGCCGAGGTGAACGCTCGTTTTGGCGCCGGTGGCCTTCCCCTGCATTTTGCCGCTTGGTCCGGCAACCCCGAGGTCGTTCGGCTGCTGCTGGAACATGGCTCCGAGATCGACGAGCCGGACGGCTACGGCCTCACCCCCCTGCAAATTGCCCAGGACATGCGCCGCTGGGAAGCTGCAACCCTGTTGTCCCGCTGGCCCCGCTCCGCCTCAACCGACGGGCATACAGATTGATTCCCCTTCTCTACCACCCCAGCACCCAGGCGAAGATCAAAGGCGCCACGATGGTGGCATCCGACTCGATGACAAATTTGGGGGTGTCGATCCCCAATTTGCCCCAGGTGATCTTCTCATTGGGCACTGCCCCCGAGTAGGAACCGTAGCTGGTGGTGGAGTCGCTGATCTGGCAGAAATAGCCCCACAGGGGTACGCCCTGGCGACCCAGATCTTGATGGAGCATGGGCACCACACAAATGGGGAAATCCCCAGCAATGCCGCCGCCAATTTGAAAGAAGCCAATGGAGCACTCCGCCGAGGTGTGCGTGTACCAGTCCGCCAGGTGGATCATGTACTCGATCCCTGTGCGGACGGTATGCACATTGCGGATCTCACCCGTGATGCAGTGGGCGGCATACATGTTGCCGGTGGTGGAGTCCTCCCATCCCGGCACATAGATGGGCAAGTTGGCCTCCATAGCGGCGTAAACCCAAGAATCCCGGGGATTAATTTGGTAGTAGGGCTCCAGCCGGCCGCTGCGCAGGATGCGGTAGATAAACTCGTGCGGGAAGTAGTGTTCCCCGGCCTGGTCGGCAGCCATCCACTCTTCCAAGAGGGCTTTTTCTAGGCGCCGCATCGCCTCCTCTTCGGGAATGCAGGTATCGGTTACCCGGTTCAGGTGCCGCTCCAGCAGCTCCTGCTCCTGCTGCGGGCTAAGATCGCGGTAGTGGGGCACCCGCTCGTAGAACTCATGGGCGATGAGGTTGAAGATGTCCTCTTCTAGGTTGGCGCCGGTGCAGGAGATGGCGTGCACCTTGTTCTGCCGGATCATTTCCGCTAGGGAAAGGCCCAGCTCCGCTGTGCTCATGGCGCCGGCCAGGGTCACCATCATCTTGCCGCCCTTTTCCAGGTGAGCACAGTAGCCCTTGGCCGCATCCACCAGCGCGGCTGCGTTGAAGTGGCGAAAATGATGTTGGATAAATTGGCTGACGGGGCTGTTGGTCACGATTTTTCCGGTCACTCTGACCTGGTGAAGCACGGTTTTCTAGTCTATCAACTTTAGGGGCGCTGACAAGCTTTGCTTGGGGATACCTTTATCGGTATTGGCAACCATTCCCCTGCAGGTCGGCTGGAGCAGGTTGCGTTGCGAAGCCGGGATCCCATACCGGTTCTCACCCGGCCTTGGCTGAGACAAAGGGATCGCCTGCCCATGTCAGAATGGTGGCAAATCACCGCCCTATATCCGTTCACGCTATCTGTTCACGTTGGGTTCATGCCTCCTGTCAGCACCGTCGAGCCAGCCGAGCCCATTGCCGAAGTCCAATCTCCTGAGCTGGCTTCTTCTCCTGCCGAGCCATTGCCTGGCGCTGTGGACATGTCAGTGCCAACAACGACCGGGATCTCTATGGGATCCCTGCAGCGCTGGTGGGCGCGATGGAAGCAAAAACTGCGGTTGGAAACTCAGTTGCTCTTTGTGGCAACGCTGGTGGTCTCATTGGTGGTGAGCAGTTTCACCTTCTGGGCCGTCAGCACCGTGCAGCAGGATGCCCGCTTCAACGAGGCCCGCTTTGGCCGAGATCTGGGGCTGCTCTTGGCCGCCAATGTCGCCCCCCTGATTGCGGAAGATCGCATTGGCGAAGTGGCGCAACTGTCCCGCCAGTACTTTGAGAGCACCAGCAGCATCCGCTATCTGCTCTATGCCGATCCCGAAGGAAACATCTACTACGGGATCCCGTTTTCCAACCAAGAGGTGAAAACCTCCCTCAGCCTCACCCGTCGCATGCAACTGCCGGACAATCGCCCCCCTGCTGAGGGCCAACCGCTGGTGCGCACCCACCTCACTCCTGCCGGGCGGGTGACGGATATTTTTGTCGGCATCTATCATCAGGGCCGCTTTTTGGGCACCCTCGGCCTGGGGATCAATCCCAATCCTGCCTTGGTGCGCTCCACCCAGCTGGCGCGGGAGGTCTCGATTGGGGTGTTTTTGGCGGTGTGGGTCTTGGCCATCCTGGGAGCGGTGGTCAATGCCCTCACCATCACCTATCCCATCAAAGAGCTGGTCAAAGGTGTCCAGGAGATCACCAAAGGTAACTTCAAGCAGCGCATCGACCTGCCCTTCGGGGGAGAGCTGGCCCAGCTCATCGACAGCTTTAACGAGATGGCGGAGCGGCTGCAAAGCTACGAAGAGCAAAACATCGAGGAACTGGCTGCCGCCAAAGCCAAGTTGGAGACCTTGGTCTTCTCCATCGTCGATGCTGCCATTTTGCTGGATGCCGAGTTGCGGGTGCTGCTGCTCAACCCTGCCGCCTCTCGTATGTTTGGCTGGGAAGGGGATCCCGTTTTGGGCAAACCCTTGCCGGAGCTGTTGCCGGAGGATCTGCGGCAGCAACTGGCCCGCCCTCTGATGCACATTGCCCGCGGGGATCAAGAAGCAGAGGAAGTTCGCGTCAACCTCACCGGCCCCACCAAGCGTGTTATCCGCATCCTGCTTTCGCCGGTGTCGGATCCGCGGCGGCAAAATCTCAAGGGGATCGTGATGACGGTGCAGGACATCACCCGCGAGGCAGAGCTCAACGAAGCCAAGGCCCAATTCATCAGCAACATCAGCCACGAGCTGCGCACCCCCCTCTTCAGCATCAAGTCTTTTATCGAGACCCTCTACGAGTACGGCGAGCAGATGTCCCCCGCCGAGCGGCAGGATTATCTGGAAATTGCCAACCGCGAAACCGACCGCCTCACCCGCCTGGTCAACGATGTTTTGGATTTGTCTCGTCTGGAATCGGGCAAGCAGTACCACTTTGAAGGTGTCGACATCGCGGCAGTGATCGAGCAAACGCTGCGCACCCATCACCTGCAGGCCCGCGACAAAGGGATCCAGCTGCGCAAGTTCGTCGATCCGGATCTGCCGCTGGTCTGGGGCAACTACGATCTGCTGCTGCAGGTGATGACCAATCTCCTGGGCAATGCCCTCAAGTTCACCCCCTCAGGGGGCCTGGTGACGGTGCATGCCCACCTGGTGGTTCAGGCGGATGGATCCCCGCAGGCAGTGCGCGTGGCGGTGGCCGATACGGGCATTGGCATTGCCCCAGAGGATCAAGAGCGGATTTTTGACCGCTTTTTCCGGGTGGAGAACCGCGTGCATACCCTGGAGGGGACGGGCTTGGGCTTAGCCATTGTGCGCAACATTCTGGAAAAGCACCACACCTGCATCCGCCTGGAGAGCAAACTGGAACAGGGATCCACCTTTTGGTTCGATCTGCATCTGTATGCAGAGGGCTCGCCCCTGGAGTTCACGGATCCGCCCGCCGAGACGGATCCCCCCAGTTGCGCTTGGCGGGAGCATGCCTCTAACCCCCAAAACCCTGAA
>NZ_JANSIO010000121.1:0-1231 GCF_047462195.1 Synechococcus sp. R3-13
GTTCAGGAGAGTTCAGCGTGAATGTATCAGCAGCAATCTGTCCCCAAAGCATGCTGGAACCTGGCGAGATCTTGGGACTCGATCCCGCGGGCGCGAACGGCCAATCCCCCGCCCGCCCACCCCAAAGGCCAACCTGCGGATCCCTGCAGCAGCTCCAGCCCCACTCCAGAGGGATCCACCTCATCTGTGCCCAGGGCCGCTGGTCTATGCAGGTGCTCACCCCCCGTCTGTTTCGGCTGCGCTTTAGCCCCAGCGGAGCGTTTTTGCCCCGTCGTTCTTGGGATGTTGCCCTAGCCGACGAAGAGTGGCCGCCGACTTCCTTTCAACTGCAGGAAAGCCCTGCCCAAGTCCACCTGTCCACCTCGCTGGTGCAAGTCCGCATCGACCGGGATCCCATCCGGTTTAGTTTTCAAGATTCTCAAGGGCAAGAGTTCTGCGCCGATGTCTCCTCTGGGCTTACCTGGGGATCCGATAGCATCCGCCTGGTCAAACACCTCCACCCTGCCGAGCACATCTACGGCCTGGGGGAACGGACAGGGTTGCTCAACAAACGAGGCCGGCGCTACAGCCACTGGACTCGCGACTGCTGGAACTACGACGCCCACAGCGACAATCTCTACCAGGCCATTCCCTTCGCCCTGTTTCTTCGCCCCAACCTCTGCTACGGGCTCTTCCTGCACTGCACCCACTGGAGCCAGTTCGACCTGGGCCAGATCGATCCCGAGCAGTGGGCCATCGAGGTGCGCGCCCCCGAGCTGGATTACTACCTGATCTACGGCCCCACTCCAGACTTGGTGCTCGATACCTATACCCAACTTACCGGGCGGCCTCCCCTTCCTCCCCTCTGGGCCTTGGGCTACCAACAGTGCCGCTGGAGCTACGCCAGCGCCGCCCAGGTTCAAACCGTTGCGCAGCAATTTCGCCAGCGGCAGATCCCCTGCGACGTCATTTACTTGGATATCGACTACATGCGCGGCTACCGCGTCTTCACCTGGGATCCTCGCCGCTTCCCCGAACCGGCCCGGCTCATGGCCCAACTCCACGAGGCTGGCTTCCGGGTGGTAGCCATTGTGGATCCCGGCGTCAAGTTCGAGCCCGAAGCCGACTACGCCGTCTTCGACGAGGGCTTGGCCCAGGATTTCTTTATCCGCCGCGCCGACGGCCACCTCTTTCATGGCTACGTTTGGCCAGGCAAAGTCCTCTTTCCCGACTTCTTGCGCCCCGGAGTGCG
>NZ_JANSIO010000122.1:0-18332 GCF_047462195.1 Synechococcus sp. R3-13
AGGTGATGCTGACCTTCGGGCTAGGGATCCTCACCCTGCTGCGGGTTAGCGTGTTGCTGGTTTTTGCCACGGTGATCTGGACTCCCATTGGGGTGGCCATTGGCTTTAATCCAAAACTGGCGAAACTGCTGCAGCCGGTGGTGCAATTCCTGGCAGCTTTCCCGGCCAATTTCCTTTTTCCCTTTGCCACGTTGTTTTTTATCCGCGCCCAGATCAGCATTGAGTGGGGCAGCATTTTGCTCATGTCGTTGGGGGCACAGTGGTACATCCTTTTCAACTCCATTGCCGGCGCCCAGAGCATCCCCACGGACTTGCGAGAAATGGCTGTGGATGTGGGCTTACGAGGATGGCAGCGCTGGCGAAAGCTGATCATTCCAGGGATCTTTTCCGCCTGGGTCACCGGGGGAGTCACGGCCAGCGGCGGCGCTTGGAACGCCAGCATTGTCTCGGAGATTGTGGCCTGGGGATCCACCACCCTGACGGCTACGGGGTTGGGCACCTACATTGCTGAGGCAACGGCGGTGGGAGACTGGCCCCGCATTACCTTGGGCATTGGCATGATGAGCTTGTTTGTGGTGGGCATTAACCGTCTGTTCTGGCGACGGCTGTATCAGTTGGCGGAAGAAAAGTATCACCTTTAGTCTTTTCAATTTCTGAGGCAATATGAGCTCTGCAGCTTCCCCCGTTTTGATCGAGGTCGAGAAAGTCTACAAGCGCTTTCCTTTGCCAGAGGGCAAGGGGGAGTTTACCGTTTTAAGCCAGATTGACCTGCAGGTGCGGGCTGGGGAAGTCTTGGCTCTGCTGGGCCGTAGCGGCAGCGGCAAAAGCACCCTTCTGCGCATCATGGCGGGCCTGATCCCCCCCAGTCAAGGGCGGGTGCTGAGCAACGGCCAGCCTCTACGTGGGCCTAACCCAGATGTGGCGATGGTGTTTCAAAGTTTTGCCCTTCTGCCTTGGCTGACGGTGCAAGAAAATGTGGAGCTGGGGCTGCAAGCCCGAGGGATCCCCCGCGAGATCCGCCGGCAAAAGGCCCTGAAGGCCATTGACTTGGTGGGCTTGGATGGGTTTGAGAACGCTTACCCCAAGGAGCTTTCGGGGGGGATGAAGCAGCGGGTGGGCTTTGCCCGCGCCTTTGTCCTAGAGCCCAAGGTGCTGTTTATGGATGAGCCTTTTAGCGCTTTGGACGTGCTGACGGCGGAAAACCTGCGGGGGGAAATTGATGAGCTGTGGAATGCGCAAGCCTTCCCTTCCCAAAGCATCCTCATCGTTACCCACAACATCGAAGAGGCGGTGTTTTTAGCGGATCGGGTGGTGATTCTGGGATCCAACCCGGGGCGGATCCGGGGGGAGGTGAGAATAGATCTGCCGCGGCCTCACGAGCGCACGGATCCCCGCTTTAAGTCCTTGGTGGACTACATCTACGAGATCATGACCAACCCCGAAATTGCTGTTACCGGAGAGGTGGCTCTGCCTGCGCTGGCTGGTGATAAGGCCACTTCCCCCTATGCCCTGCCTCTGCCCCATGCGCGGGTGGGCGGGATCAGCGGTCTGCTGGAGTTGATCGTGGAGTGGCCGCAAGGGCGGGCGGAGATTGCCGATTTGGCCGAGCGGCTGCAACTGGCCGTGGACGATCTGCTGCCGATTTTGGATGCGGCGGTGCTGTTGGGCTTTGCCGAGGTGGCCAGCGGGGTGGTGCAACTGACCGAAATTGGCCAGGACTTTGCCAACACCACCATCCTGCGCAGCAAGGATCTCTTCCGACAACAGCTATTGGCACGGGTGCCCGTGTTCCGCAGCATCTTGCAGACCCTGGAAGAAAAAGGCAGCCGCTCCATGCGAGCGGACTTCTTCTTGGATCTTTGGGACGAACACTTCCCCCACGCTGAAGCCGAACGGCAGTTTGCCACCGCCATTGACTGGGGACGCTATGCAGAGCTGTTTGAGTACGACGCCTCGGAAGAACGTCTCTATCTGCCCGAGCCAAGCGAGAGCTCCACTGCTCAAAAGCCTGTCGGTCTCAACTCTCGTTCCGACTGAAGCGCATCTGGCTCTGCCTTTTTCAAAGCTGCATCGTAAGGCAGAGGTATTATGCCAATTCCAGGAAGTCCCAAAATCTACCACATTACTCATGTGTGCAACTTGCAAGGGATTGTAACCACTGGTGGGCTACTCTCTGACGCGGCAATACTTCAACAAGGGGGGCCGACGCAAGCCATTGGCATGTCCAAAATCAAGCGACGTCGAATCGAGGAGCTGGAAGTTTCATGCCACCCTGGCACAAAAGTCGGCGACTATGTTCCTTTTTACTTTTGCCCCCGCTCGATCATGCTTTATGTCATCCACTGCGCAAACCATCCCGAATTGACCTATCGCGGTGGGCAGACTCCGATCGTACATCTCGAAGCAGACCTGTATCGGGTCATCGCCTGGGCTGATCACAATGGGGTTCGGTGGGCTTTCTCCCTCTCCAACGCGGGTGCACGCTACGCCGAGTTCCGCTCACAACCCGACTGTCTTGGCGAGCTGGACTGGAATGCCATCGCTGCCAGGGATTTCCGCGACCCAGATATCAAAGAGCGCAAACAAGCAGAATTTCTTGTCCACCGCTATTTCCCCCTTGATCTCGTTGAAAGGATCGGGGTGTGCCAGGCCAGCGTAAAAGACAGAGTCAACCGAGCATTGACGGGGAGTAAGTATAACCCTGCAGTTGAAGTCCATGTCGATTGGTATTTTTAGCGGAGGGAGGCCATGGCCCTTGAGTACTGTATCGGAGATATCTTGGAAGCGGATGCGGAGGCGCTGGTCAATTCCGTTAACTGCGTTGGCGCCATGGGCCGTGGCATTGCCCTGCAGTTTAAGAAGGCCTGGCCTGGGAACTTCAAGGCCTATGCCGCAGCCTGCCGGCGGGGGGAAGTCCAGCCCGGTAAACTATTGGTTTTCGAGACGGGAAAGCTGACTAATCCTCGCTATATCATCAATTTTCCCACCAAGCGCCACTGGCGGGGGAAGTCGAGGATTGAGGACATCGAGGCCGGTCTACAGTCCCTTGTGGAAGAGATCAGGCGTCTTGGCCTACATTCGGTTGCTCTGCCACCCCTGGGTTGTGGCCTCGGTGGTCTCAGTTGGCCGGATGTTCGCTCCCGCATCGAGTGGGCGCTGGCAACGCTCCCAGATGTGCGCATTCTTGTTTTTGAGCCGACTGAGGTTCAGCCTTTGCCGAAGAGCATGCGCCGTGGGCAGGTTCCTACTCTAACTCCGGGAAGAGCGGTGCTGGTGGGCCTTATGGAGCGCTATGTAAACGGTCTACTTGTTCCGTTTGTCTCTTTGCTTGAGCTGCACAAGCTGATGTACTTCCTGCAGGAAGCCGGGGAGCCGCTTCGCCTGCGATTTACAAAGGGCGTTTATGGCCCCTACGCTGAGAACCTGCGGCATGTTCTTAAGGAAATCGAGGGTTACTACATCTCTGGGTACGGATCGGGGAGTGACCGACCAGACAAGAAGCTGGAGCTGGTGCCTGGCGCCATCGAGGAGGCCCACAGCTATCTCGCCGATCAGCCAGAGACGAGAGAACGCTTTGAGCGTGTCAGCGACCTCGTGGAGGGCTTTGAGTCGCCCTATGGTCTAGAATTGCTGGCTACTGTCCACTGGATCGTGACTCGTGGGCACCCTTCTACGACGGCAGAGTTGGTGGAAAGCTTCTACGCCTGGGGAGATAGAAAACAACAATTCAGTAGCAAACAGATCCTGCTTGCCGCTCGAGTTTTGGCAGAGAAGGGGTGGTTCAAGGCACTTCCAACAGAGCCGCTTGCGGCCAGCCGAAGCCAGTTCGAAACACGGCCCTAGCGCTCTGCACTACTTCCGGTCTGGAACCTGCGAACACGACTACCCCTTGCCTGCAGCAAGTACCTACTCATAAATCCAGCTTTGGGCGACCGGCGTCCAGCTCA
The DNA here is from genome assembly GCF_047462195.1 of Synechococcus sp. R3-13. Classification (NCBI taxonomy): domain Bacteria; kingdom Bacillati; phylum Cyanobacteriota; class Cyanophyceae; order Synechococcales; family Synechococcaceae; genus Synechococcus; species Synechococcus sp. R3-13. The sequence goes on from NZ_JANSIO010000122.1 coordinate 3,948, forward strand.
CCAATTCCGACTCATCGAACCAAAGAGCGATCTCCCGCTGTGCGGTTTCAACTCCATCGGAGCCGTGAATGAGGTTGCGGCCAATATCGATGCCAAAATCGCCGCGAATGGTGCCCGGTTCTGCCTCCAGGGGGTTGGTCTTGCCGATCAGCTTGCGGGCGGCTGCCACCACTCCTTTGCCTTCCCAAACCATGGCCACCACCGGCCCAGAGGTGATGAACTGAACCAAACCGGGGAAGAAGGGGCGCTCTTTGTGCTCGGCATAGTGGGCTTCCGCCAGCTCTTGGCTCACTTGCACCAGCTTCAGGCCCACCAATTGGTAGCCCCGGCTTTCCAGGCGCTGGATGATGGTGCCCACCAGCCCCCGCTGCACGCCGTCTGGCTTGATGGCAATAAAGGTGCGCTCCATGGGATCTCCCCTCGTTTTACAGATCTTCACCGCTATCCTTGTACCGGATCGGGGATCCCGAGCGCAAGGGAGCAAAATTAGCGCTTTTTACGCGCCCACCACTGCCAAGGTCAGGAAGGCAGCCCCCACCACTGTAATCGCCCAGCCGGCCCAGCGAGTTAAGCCAGGGATCCGCAACCCCCAGCGTTCTGCTGCCCAAAGGGCCAGGAGAGCTACCCCATACTGGACGGTGCTCAACCCCAGTAGATATCCCACCCAAGGCATGGGTTGGGCGCCGATAATGGTTTCGGCGTAGGCATAGCCATGGAATAGCCCCGCCAGGGATCCCCCTATTAGCAAGAGCCAACTTGGGATCTGCCGCGGTTGCACCAGCAGCAAGCCGAAGAGAACCACGGAAGAGGCAATGGCCAGCTCCGTCAGTCCCAGGGGATCCCAGCCGGCCAGGTGGATCCCAGTGCCCACCAGACCCGCTAGCACAAAGCCCAAAGGGATCCCATAGCGCCAGGGCTGCCCCGCCGCCACAAGACCGATGGCCACGACGAAGGCCAGGTGATCCAAGCCAATGACAGGGTGAGCCAGCCCGGAGAGAAATCCCTCCCAGGCTGTTGCAGGCAGTTTCCCTCCCAGGGCGTGGTGGGCAAAAGCCGGCGAAAAAAACCCCGTAACTGCCAGTGCACCCCCAGCAGCGGCAAAGCCGGGGATCCCTTCCTTCCGCCACCGCCCAAGCGGCGATGGGACTTGCTGCCACAGCCAAGACATGCTTTTGGACCTCCCTGAGTTCTCTCAATAGCTGCCCAGATCTCCCAGTCTAGGGGCGCTCTCTGTACCCTTGCAGATTTTCCGGCTCAAACTGGCGCAAAATCCGCGTGGCTTCGCGGAGGCGGGTTTCGTTCTCTTCTTCCACAATGAGCACGTACTTGCCCGCAGCGAGGCGGTTGCGGTAAGCCAAAGCATCGCCGGAGCCACCAGACAAGCCCACTCCGCCGCCGACGAAAAAGCTGCCCATGGCCCCGCCCATCGCGCCCAATAGGCCGCCGATCAGGTGGTTGCCTATAGGTCCCGCCCAGGCAAAGGTATCCAAACCACTCAAAACGCTGAACCCCACCCCGGCCAAAAAGCCAAAGGGCACCAACCAAATGGCCAGGCGCCGCATCTGACGGCGGGCCGCTTGGGCCGGGTCAATCAGCCCAAACTCGTCGGCACTCTTGTAGCCCCGCCCCAGCAGATGCAATCGCTCCAGGGAAAAGCCGGCTTGTTCCAGGGCGCTGTAGGCCGCCTCAGCGGCTATGCGATCCGGCAGTACCGCGATTAAATAGCTCATGGACCCGAGGATCCAATCCGTTCCACATCTTATTGTCTGCCAAGTTTGGGCGAGGATCCCTGTGACCCAGTCTGGCTCCACTAGCGCTCCATCTACTAGCCTCTACCAGCGCTTTTACGAAGTGGTGCGGCGGATCCCGCCGGGCCGAGTGGCCACCTATGGGCAGGTGGCGCGGGTTGCCGGTTACCCCGGCTATGCTCGCCAGGTGGGCTATGCTTTGTTTCGCCTGCAAGGCCAAAACACCGACATCCCTTGGCACCGGGTGATCAACGCCCAGGGCTGCATTTCCTACTCCCCTTTTCGCCTGGGCTACGACGACCTGCAGAAAGCGCTGCTGCAAGCCGAAGGGATCCACTTCGACGCCGAGGGCCAGGTGGACTTGCAACAATTTGGCTGGGATCCAGGGGAAGTTTAACCTAGGCTTGACCTAACCTTGAACAGGTCATAGCGAAACCCCAATCCCAGCCTTGGTGAACGCGGATGCGTCCTCTCTTGCGGATGGAGTGAAGGAATTGTCATGAAACCAGCTTGCCGTGCTCGAGGGTCTGCCCCTGCCAAGAGATGGCTCCCGGATTGGCTGAACCCTCTGGCCAGGTCCCTGTGGGTCGGGTTGTGGTGTTTGGTGCTGAGCCTGGCCAGCGCCTGCGGTAGCAGCAGCTCGGTTCCCCCAACCGGCGGAGGGGCTGGGTTTATCGCCTCGGATCCCAATGTGGCTCTCTCGACTCAGCCGCCCGCTTTTACCCTGCAAATCCTACATGCCAGCGACTTGGAAGCCTCGATCGCTGCCGTACAAGATGCGCCGCGCTTCTCGGCGGTGGTGAATGCTCTGCGCCCCCAATTTCCCAACACGGTGGTGCTCTCCAGTGGGGACAACTATATCCCCAGCCCCTTCTACAACGCCAGCACGGATCGGTCTCTGCAAGGCCGTTACAACCTCACCCCTGGCAAAGCCGATATCGAGATCATCAACGCCATTGGCTTTGAGGCGGCTGCCTTCGGCAACCACGAGTTCGACCAAGGCACGCGCCAAATTCGCGACCTCATCCGGCCCGACACTGGCCGCGGCTACGCTGGGGCTCGTTTTCCCTATCTGAGCGCCAACCTCAGCTTCAGCGGCACCGGGGAATTGGCCAGCGCTGACTTTGCCGCCGATGGCCAAGAGGCCAGCTCTATCCGCGGCAAGATCGCCAAGACGGCGGTGATCACGGTAGGAGGGCAGCGGATCGGTCTGGTGGGAGCCACCACCACCCGTTTGGCGGCCATCTCTAGCCCCGGCCCCGAGGTGAGGGTAGAAGGCAGGGTGGACGATACTGACCAGGTGAGTGCCGCTCTAATCCAGGGCTTCGTCGATCAACTCACCGCTCAGGGCATCAACAAAATTATCCTCCTAGCCCATCTGCAACAGTTGCAAAACGAGGTAGCCCTGGCCAGCCAATTGCGAAATGTGGACATCATCATTGCCGGCGGATCCCACCAGGTGATCGCCAAGCCCACCGATCGCCTGCGCACTGATTTGCCCGATACCCGCAGGGGTGACTACCCCATCTTGCGCTCCTCCGCCAGTGGTCAACCGGTGGCGGTGGTCAACACCGGCTCCAACTATCGCTACGTGGGCCGCCTGGTGGTCAGCTTTGACGCCAACGGGGTTATTGCCCGCATTGACCCGGTGAGCGGTGCCTATGCCACCGACGACCAAGGGGTAGCAGCTGTCAGGGGCACCCCCAATCCTGACGTGGTTCGGGTGGCCAATGAGATCGGCAACATCATCCGCACCAAGGATGGCCGCACCTTTGGCTCCACCACTCAATTTCTCAACGGCCTGCGGGCAGAGGTGCGCACCGAGGAAACCAACCTGGGCAACCTCACCGCCGATGCCAACTTGGCCTACGCCAGAACGGTCGATCCTTCTACGGTTATCTCCCTGAAAAATGGCGGTGGCATTCGCGCTCCCATTGGGGCTACCACCGGCGGCGGCGGCGGTGAGCCGGTGCAGCGGATCCCACCGGTGGCTAACCCTGAAGCCGGCAAGCAGTCCGGTCAAATCTCTCAGCTGGACATCGAAACGGCCCTTGCTTTTAACAACGGCCTCTCTCTGTTGACCGTCACCGCTGAGGAACTGAAGCAGATAGTGGAACACGGGGTGGCGCAAACCCAGCCGGGAGCTACGCCGGGCCGCTTCCCGCAAATTGGCGGCTTTGCCTTTAGCTTTGATCCCTCGCGGCCACCGGGATCCCGCGTCCTCTCCTTGCGGGTGGATACGCCCACAGGTCGGGATGTGGTGGTGCGCAACGGCCAAGTGCAAGGGGATCCCAGACGCACCTTCCGCCTGGTGACCCTGGACTTCTTGGCCAATGGTGGGGATGACTATCCCTTCCCTCGCCTGTCCAACCCCAACCGGGTCAACTTGGCCCCCAGCTCTGGCATTACCTTCGACACCCCCGGCAGCGAGCAAGATGCCTTGGCTCGGTATTTGCGGCAGATCGGCGTGTTCACCCAAGCAGACACCCCGCCTGCCCAGGATACCCGCATCCAGAATCTGTCGGCCCGCCCCGATACGGTGCTGCAAGGGCTGTAGATTGGGTTAATGGACTGAGGCGGATGGATCCGGAGGAGTAGGGATTCCGATGCCAGACTCACTTCTTGCAAAAGGGGAGAGTGGCTTGGGTTAATTCCCTCAGCAACGCCATAGAAAATGTCTTGAGCTTTTTAGGAAAGACTACAGGAAGGGATCCCTGGCCAGCGTCAAGGATCCCTTTTCTTTTTCCTACTCCTATCCCTGCTGGTGTTACTTGGCAACGTTTACCGGGGTGCCCAGGCGGGCTGTAAACCTTGCGGGCATTGCCCACAATAGGTGGATTTGTATACGGATTGAATTGCTTCCTCAAGGAGGAATCATTACCATCAAGGGTGACGTTCGCTCCTTTTGCTGTTCATGACTCTGGAGACGTTTTTTACCCAGCTCAACGCCAATGGCTTAGCCATTGCGCTTTTGCTCTTTGCCACCCCTTGGGTGGTTTGGGTTCTCTGCGACTGGATCCCAGGCCAATGGGAGGAGCCTTTTTTGCTCAGCTTAAGTATCGGCTTGGGAGCGGTAACTCTTGTCCTCTGGGCGGGCTACTTGGCCTATGCCACCAACACCGCCGGCTGGCAGGCGGTGGTGAAGCAGGCGGATATGTTCTTGCTGCTGGTGCCTCCCTGGACTTTTCTTAGCTCCATCTGGGTGGCGCGGCAGCGCATGCCTCTCTCGCGGGTGCCGGCTTTTCGCACCTTGCAAGGGATCGGCATTTTGGCGGCAGTCTATCTTATTTTTTCTTGGCTCAGTCGCCGGGTTTATCTTGTCTTTTTTTCCTACATGCCCTTTTCGGCTTTCTTGTGGATCCTGGCAGGGCTGTTGGGGGTGGCGTACATCGGCTATCGCATCATCTTCGGGGATCCGCCCAAGTACCCGCCTGAAACCTGAGGGGACGGACAGCAGGGACTAAAATCAAGGGAGACCTTTTGCAACTTGGCAATGGTGACCGTCCCTCTGACTTCAGCCCTGAATATCGACTATCGTCCTCTACAGGAGCTGTTATCGGCGGGAGCCTGGCTGGAGGCGGATCGGCTGAGCCTACAACTGCTATGTCGGGCGGCAGGAGAGGGGGCGGCGCGGCGGGGCTGGCTGTATTTTTCCGAGGTGAGCCGGATCCCGGTCGAGGATCTGCGCACGATCGATCGCCTGTGGCGGGCGGCCTCCGGGGATCGCTTTGGCTACTCGGTGCAGCGGCAACTGTGGCTGGGGGTGAACCGCAACTGGGAGCGCCTTTGGCCCCTCATCGGCTGGAAACAGGGCTACCACTGGACTCGCTACCCCGACGAGTTCATCTGGGATCTCTCCGCCCCCAAGGGCCACCTGCCCCTTTCCAACCAACTGCGGGGGGTGCGGGTTCTGGAGGAGTTGCTCACCCACAAGGCTTGGGAAGAAGTGTCTGGCTGAGCATCCCTGGTTACTGGCTGAATCATAATTGGACTGGACTGTGGCCGAGCAACTGCAACTAACCCAATTTCCCAACTTGCCCATCGACCTGGCCCAGGCCTGTGAGCAGGCCATCCAGGCTACACGGCTGGCTATGCAAGCAGGATATCGCCGCCTGCTCATCGAGATCCTGGCCCCCGACATCAAGCCAGAAGTATTGTCCCGCCCGTTCTTGGAGCTGCTGCAACCGCCTGCTTTGGTGCTATTCAGCGATGCCGGCGGAGCAGCCCTGGCCCAGCGGGAATGGGGATCCCTGCCAGAAGGGATTGAATTACAGAGCTTGACTTCCCGGACTCAACCTACCCCAGAACAGAGCATCCTGCTGGTGATGCCCGCGGTTTACAGCTTGGATCAGGTGGAGCGGGTTTGCCAAGCGGTCAGTGGCGGGGATCCCTCTGGGCTGGCTTCCAAAGGACGGGATCCCAAACCCGTCGTGCTGCTCAACCCCCAATTGCAGGATGCCGCCACCGTGGGGGTGGGTCTGGCCGGTCGCCGTCTGCGCCAGCGGTTTCTGAGCACCTTCGAGACCAGCTACTACCTGCGCTCATTGGTGGAGGGAGCCCTGTTTCGCGCCTATCCGGATCCCTGGAGCGTGTGGCAGCAGGAAGAGCCCGGCCTCTACAGCGTCTTGAAGACTTTTATTGCCCAGCCCACCGGCGAGGAAGTGGCCGAACTGTTCAGGGCCAGCAAGGGAAAGGATCCCTGGTGGAGCTGGCGGCGCTGGCTGGGATCCCTGTGAGGGTCAGGATCTCATGGGGAGAGAGGCCAGGGGTGAGGGTTAGTACTATCTCAAACTCTTTTAATAAAGACTATAAAGCTCCCCGCCTCATCTCTATTTCGGTGATATGATCACACCACGCTAGGAGTGTCTGGGGATCCCCCCCCAGGCTGAGATTACATCCTCAGAACCTGATCTGGTTCATACCAGCGTAGGAAAGCGAGCACTGGAGTTGACAACATGCGCAGCGAATGGGTTGCCCGTCGCCGTGGGCAAGCAAATGTAACGCAGATGCACTTTGCCCGTCAGGGCGTGATTACCGAAGAGATGGAGTATGTGGCCCAGCGGGAAAACCTGCCGCCGGAACTGATCCGCTCGGAAGTGGCCCGGGGTCGCATGATCATCCCTGCCAACATCAATCACACCAACCTCGAGCCGATGTGCATTGGGATCGCTTCCCGCTGTAAAGTTAATGCCAACATCGGCGCTTCCCCCAGTTCCTCAGGATTGGCGGAAGAGTTGGAGAAACTGAAGTTGGCCATCAAATACGGCGCCGATACCGTTATGGATCTGTCCACCGGCGGGGGCGATTTGGATGAAATTCGCACAGCCATTATCCAAGCTTCTCCAGTGCCCATTGGCACGGTGCCCATCTACCAAGCCCTAGAAAGTGTGCACGGCAACGTCGAAAAACTCTCGGCAGAAGATATCTTGCATGTTATCGAAAAGCAGGCCCAGCAAGGGGTGGACTACATGACCATCCATGCCGGGATCCTGATCGAATATCTGCCGTTGGTACGCCACCGCCTGACGGGAATTGTTTCTCGTGGGGGTGGGATCCTGGCCCGTTGGATGTTGGCCCACCACAAACAAAACCCGCTTTATACCCACTTCCGCGACATTATCGAGATTTTCAAGAAATACGATGTTTCTTTTAGTCTGGGAGATTCTTTGCGACCGGGATGCTTGCACGATGCTTCTGATGAAGCACAACTGGCGGAGTTGAAAACCCTGGGCCAGTTGACCCGCATGGCTTGGGAGCACGATGTGCAGGTCATGGTGGAAGGGCCGGGGCACGTGCCGATGGATCAAATTGAATTCAACGTGCGCAAGCAAATGGAAGAGTGCGATGAGGCTCCCTTCTATGTTTTGGGACCTCTGGTAACCGATATTGCGGCAGGCTATGACCACATCAGCTCCGCCATTGGAGCAGCCTTAGCCGGTTGGTACGGGGCAGCCATGCTTTGCTATGTCACCCCCAAAGAGCACCTGGGTTTGCCCAATGCAGAGGACGTGCGCAACGGCTTAATTGCCTATAAAATTGCCGCCCATGCTGCCGATATTGCCCGTCATCGCCCCGGTGCCAGGGATCGGGATGATGAGATGTCGAGGGCTCGCTATAACTTCGACTGGAACCGGCAGTTTGAATTGTCTTTGGATCCAGAACGCGCCAGAGAATATCACGACGAAACCTTGCCGGCAGATATCTACAAAACGGCAGAGTTTTGCTCTATGTGTGGGCCAAAGTTTTGCCCTATGCAAACCAAGATGGATGCAGAGGCTTTGAGCGAGCTGGAGCGGTTCTTGGCCGCGCAGCCAACAGGATAAGTCTTGGTTCATCCCCAATCCAATGGGTTGAAACCATCTTCTGTCCTGCCTATGGACTGGATTGGGATCCCAGCCTCAAGCTGTCAAAAAGTTGGGTCTAAAGTTCTGTCCTACCGCAGGGATCCCTGCCCTTTGCGGCGGGGAGTGTGTCAAGCTGATCTGTAGAAGAACCATTGCAGTTGGCTCACTTGAGCACAGAGGATGACATGGCACTTAGACAACTCGGGCATGTCGCCATCCGGGTAGAGGACATTCCCAAGGCGGTGGAGTTCTACCAAAGGCTGGGCATGGTTAACGTCTGGCAGGATCCCGACTGGGCCTACATGAAGGCAGGAGAGGATGGGCTGGCACTGCTGGGGCCGGGCTATCGCGCAGCAGGGCCTCACTTTGGCTTTGTCTTCGACAGCATAGAGGAGCTCCAGCAAGAACACCAACGCCTGAAATCCCAAGGGATCCCGGTAGGGGCCATTCACACCCACAGGGATGGCACGGCCTCTTTCTACGGCAAGGATCCCGACGGCAACCTGTTTGAGTTTTTGTATGAACCTGCGGGAACCTTCGACCAAGCCAAGGCAGCCCAAGCCACAGCTTGACTTAGCACCTTGAGGGCGCTCCCCCAAGTACTCTCAGTTTGTCCAACGCAAAGGGATCCTCTTGTACACAGGGGATCCCCTTTTTGACCGGCTTTAGGAATACCCCTTGCCCAATTTGAATCGGCAGGAGCTGCCCACTCAGTCACCAGATCTGCTGGAGGTTTGCACGTACAAAATCACCAGGAAGATGGCGGGCACCAGAACGACTAAGAGAGTGGCCAAGATGCCCAGGTAGTTCGTCTCCATAACTCACAAATGCCACAAGCCCAACTGGCAGTCAGCATACCACTCTGAGGTGCGACTTGCCCAAAGGGAAAACGGGCGGGCCAAGGCTAGGGCTTGGTTTTGACGGAAACATCCCCCAACACCTTGGTCTGGCAAGCAAGGCGGTAGCTGTCGGGCTTGCGCTTGAGCTTGCGGTTTTCTGCCTCGGTGCGAGGGGAGAGATGCTCGGATCCCTCGACAATCTCCACCACACAGGTGCCACATTGGCCGTTGCCGCCGCAGTTGAGCAGCTTGGCCATCATTTTGTAGAGATCGATCTGGTTTTCCAGAGCCTTCAAGCGCAAGTTAGCGCCTTCAGCGACGAAGATCTCTCGGTTCTCGTTGACGAAGCGAATCGTTGCCATACCCCTGCCAGAAACCACGACACCTTTCAGCCTGAGCCAGGAGAGCGCTCACAGTTGCTAAGTATTGTAACATTTTAAGTCATATTTTTAATCTCCGGCGAGAGATCTGGGATGATGATGCCTAAAGTGAGACGGCATCCTGCCTGAAGCCACTCAGGTCGGTAGCGTTTCGTTATACTGTTTGATGCCCGCGATGGAAATTCTGAGAGCGATATCCTAGTTGGGTGCGCTCAGGGGTTCAAGCGGGTGCGGTACCCCCCGACTCTGAAGAGACTGCTCGGGTCAGGATCCCAGGTAAGATGTCGGCTTAATTGTTTGACTGGATATCGCGTAAGTGTTGGAGAACGTGGAGGACCGAGCTTTATGGGACTACCGTGGTATCGGGTCCATACGGTTGTACTGAATGACCCAGGTCGCCTGATCGCGGTTCACCTGATGCATACCGCTCTGGTAGCAGGTTGGGCCGGGTCGATGGCGCTCTATGAAACGGCCATTTTCGATCCGTCGGATCCTGTCCTGAATCCGATGTGGCGTCAGGGCATGTTTGTCATGCCATTTATGGTTCGCCTGGGGGTGGTCAACTCCTGGGGCGGTTGGAATATCTACGGCGAGAGCGTTGCCAATGCGGGCTTCTGGACGTTTGAAGGGGTAGCCACTGCCCATATCGTTTTGTCCGGCTTGCTCTTCTTGGCTGCCTGCTGGCACTGGGTGTACTGGGATCTGGAGCTGTTCCGGGATCCCCGCACCGGCGAGCCGGCTTTGGATCTGCCGAAAATATTTGGGATCCACCTGCTGTTGGCCGGGATCCTCTGCTTTGGGTTTGGCGCCTTTCACCTGACGGGGGTGTTTGGCCCGGGGATGTGGGTGAGCGATCCCTATGCGACGACGGGGCACGTCCAGCCGGTGGCGCCGGAATGGGGGCCAGCCGGTTTTAACCCCTACAACGCCGGAGGGGTGGTGGCCCACCACATTGCTGCCGGCATTGTGGGCATTATTGCAGGTCTATTTCACATCACGGTACGCCCACCCCAGCGCCTCTATCGCGCTCTGCGAATGGGGAACATCGAGACGGTGCTTTCCAGCTCGATTGCGGCGGTGTTTTTTGCCGGTTTTGTGGTGGCCGGAACCATGTGGTACGGCAGCGCCACTACCCCTGTGGAGCTGTTTGGTCCCACCCGCTACCAATGGGATTCTGGCTATTTCAACCAGGAGATTAACCGCCGGGTAAATGCGGCTATGGAAGCCGGGATGACCCGCAGCGAGGCCTACAACTCCCTGCCCAAATCTTTGCTCTTCTACGACTACGTGGGCAACAGCCCGGCCAAGGGGGGACTGTTCCGAGCTGGCCCCATGAACAAAGGGGATGGCATTGCCATCGAGTGGCTGGGCTACCCGGTGTTCCGTGACCGCGAAGGGCGGGAGCTGACGGTGCAGCGGATGCCCAATTTCTTCGAGACCTTCCCGGTTATTCTGCGGGATGCCGATGGCGTGGTGCGGGCAGACATTCCTTTCCGTCGGGCGGAGTCGCGCTACAGCTTTGAGCAGGTGGGGGTGACGGTGGAATTTTACGGCGGCAAGCTGGACGGCCAGGTGTTTACCGACCCGGCAACGGTTAAGAAGTATGCCCGCCAGGCCCAGTTGGGTCAGTTGTTTGAGTTCGACCGAGAAACCCCCAAGGCGGACGGCACCTTCCACACCAGCCCCCGCGGTTGGTTTACCTTTGCTCACGCCGTCTTTGCCCTGCTGTTCTTCTTCGGCCACATCTGGCACGGCGCTCGCACTCTCTTCCGCGATGTGTTCGCCGGTATTGACCCCAATATGAGCGAGGAAATGGTGGAGTTCGGCGTCTTCCAGAAAGTAGGGGATCCCACCACTCGCAAGGTTCAGGAAGCCTAGAGCCCTTTTCGGCGATGCCGTCGGCACTCTGCTTCACTTTGGAGATGGGGTGCTGGCGGCTCTGAGTTAATCTGGAATCAAGCCCCCCTTAGCAATCCTTAGCAATTCTGACTTGGAGGTTTCGTATGGAAGCCATCACCTACACCTTTATCCTGTTTTTGACGTTGGGCCTTCTGTTTTTCGCGGTCGCCTTTCGGGAAACTCCGAGAATTACCAAGAAGTAACCTAGGGTAATGGCTGCCGTTCCTGCCGCGTCGGGCTCAAGCAAAGCAGAGGGAAAGTCAATCTCCTTTGATGCCTGTGGTTTAGGTTTACTTCTGGATAAGGCCGGAGCTCCCTCCGGCTTTCTTGTTTGTGGCCGGATAGGGGCAACTGGGAGTGGAGTGATTCCAAAATAGTCAAGCAGTGGCCACCCGAGGATCCTTTGGGAGAGGAGCGGGGAGAGTTCTCAGCCCTGTTGAGACCATTCTTGTTAGCCTTCAGTATTCTGTAGGAGAAGGCTTGCCCTACTGTCCAAATTGAACTGGCTGAGAATGCCTTAGGATGGCTTTTGGGATCCCAGAGACAGCTTAGCTTGGGTTCAGATTCAAGATTGGGTTAACGATGGCAACAGTGCTGCTGGTGGAAGATGATCCGATCAACGCCCGTGTTTTTGAGAAGGTGTTGCGACGGCGGGGAGGTTTTGAGGTCTTTCACAGCCAGGATGTGGAGCAGATTTTGAAGCTGGCCCAGGGGCACGAGGTGGATGTCATTTTGTTGGATGTTTCCCTGTCCCAGAGCACCTTTCGCGGCGAGGCGGTGGACGGGATCCGCATTGCCCAACTGCTGAAGGGGGATCCAAAAAGCCGCTCCATCCCCATTATTTTGGTGACGGCCCACGCCATGCGGGGCGACCGCGAGGCATTCTTGGCCCAGAGCGGGGCGGATGGTTATATCGCCAAGCCAGTGGTGGATCACGAGGAGATGGTGAATCAAGTTCGCCAGGTGTTGTCTCAAGGGCCGAGGCAGGAGTGAGCTGTCCCGGAGAAGAATGGAGAAGAAGAATTAGGCGGCGAAGCTGTGCAAAATCGACTGCCAGAAGGGGATCCCATCCTGCCCTGGCAAATCAGGATCTGCTGCCCGCTCGGGGTGGGGCATCAAACCCAAGATCCGACCGCTGGGATCGCAAATGCCGGCAATATTATCCACAGAGCCGTTGGGCGCAACCGGAGCATAGCGAAGGACGATCTGCCCTTGATCCTGCAATTGCTTGAGGGTATCCGGGTCGCAGGTATAGCGGCCTTCCCCATGGGCGATGGGCAGGGTTAGGGTGGATCCCTGGGGATACGCGCTTGTCCAGGGAAGATCCTGCCGTTCTATACGGATCCCCACTCGGTCGCAGATAAAGTGCAGGTTGGCATTGCGCACCAGCGCCCCCGGCAGCAGTCCTGCCTCTGTTAAGATCTGAAAGCCATTGCAGATGCCCAGCACATAGCCCCCTCGCGCCGCGTGCTCCTTCAGGGATCCCATCACCGGAGCAAAACGAGCGATGGCCCCACAACGCAAATAATCCCCATAGCTGAAGCCCCCCGGCAGCACCACCACATCCAGCTCCGACAAATCCGTCTCTCGGTGCCAGATCAGCCGCGTTGGGCAGCCCAAGAGGCCGCGGGTTACCCAGGCTACATCTCGGTCGCAGTTGGAACCCGGAAAAACAACAACGCCAAACCTCACGCCAGCCATTGGGATCCCTTAAGTGAGAGGAAAGAAGATGGTCAGATTAGAGGGATGGAAGAGGGGTTGGGGGTATTTTTGGAATGGCCATCAGATCAACCCCAAATCGCGTGAACCCATCAAATTAACCACCGATGGCAGCCACTTGGATTTGATAAGTCTCAATCACCGGGTTGGCCAGCAGTTGATGGCACAGCTCATCCACCTGGCGGTGGGCGGTCTCGGCGTCGGGGGCCTCTAGCTGCAGTTGGATATGCTTGCCAATGCGCACCTGCTGTACCTGGGTATGCCCCAGCTGATGCAAGCTGGACTGAACCGCAGCCCCGGCGGGATCGAGAACAGAGGGGCGTAGGTGAATCTGAATCTGGGCCTGGAACTGCATAGAATAAAGGCTGGATCTGTTACCAGTGTATCAGTCGGATCATCACAGCTTTGGGTTCAGTCATGGATGCGTCGCGCGTGGTGGCCATTGCCCACAACGTTTTCCGGGAAACGATTCGGGATCGGATTCTCTACCTGGTGATGGTATTTGCGGTGGCCATGCTGGGAGCCACTGTTTTGATCCCGCAGGTGGCCAACCAGGCCCACAACAAAATCATTGCCGACCTGGGGTTGGCAGCCATTCACTTCTTCGGCCTGATCGTGGCCATTTTCGTGGGCACAGGGCTGGTGAATAAGGAGATTGAAAGACGCACGGTGTATGTGCTGATCGCCAAACCCATGAGCCGGGCAGAGTTCATTGTCGGCAAGCATCTGGGCCTATCGGCGCTGCTGTCGGTGCTGGTGCTGCTGATGACGGTTGTGTTTCTGCTGAGCTTGCTGCTGGTGCAGGCCCCGATCCCCCTTTTGGCCATTCTCTGGGCAACAGTCTTCACTTTCTTAGAGCTGGTGCTGATTGTTGCCGCAGCCCTGCTGTTCGGGGTTTTCACTTCCTCGATTCTGGCCACCCTCTACACCATTGCCCTGTTCCTGATGGGCCATGCCAGCCGCGCCCTGCTGCAACTGAGCAAGCTGGTGAAAGATGCCGGATTTGGCAAACTGTTTGAGGTGATTTATTTGATCCTGCCGGATTTGGAGCGCCTCAATTTGAGAGATGCTGCGGTTTACGGCCAAGTTCCGCCCCCAGCAGAACTTCTCGGAGATGCACTGTACGGCTTGGTTTACACCCTTTTGCTGCTGATTCTGGCAGTGTTGGTGTTTGCCCGGCGTGAGTTCTGACGTTACCTCTTCCCCCATGCGTTTTTTCCACTTCTATACGCCCGAACAGGTGCCTTCATCTGGGATCCCAGAATGTGCAGTGGCCATTGATGTGCTGCGGGCCACCACCACCATTGCCACAGCGCTGGCAGCAGGAGCAGAAGCGGTACAGGTGTTTGCCCACCTGCAGCAGCTCCAAGAGGCAAGCCAAAACTGGCCGGCTTCCCAGCGGCTTTTGGCCGGGGAACGGGGGGGCAAAGCGGTGGCGGGGTTTGATCTGGGCAAC
>NZ_JANSIO010000123.1:0-951 GCF_047462195.1 Synechococcus sp. R3-13
GGTTCTTTTCACCTTTCCCTCACGGTACTGGTTCACTATCGGTCACGCAGGAGTATTTAGCCTTACGAGATGGTTCTCGCCGATTCACACGGGATTTCCCCTGCCCCGTGCTACTCGGGATCCGGCCGGCGCCTTTGGGCTTTCGGCTACAGGACTTTCACCTTCTCTGGTGCAGCATTCCAGCTGCTTCCCCTAGCCCGCCGGCTGCCGTTTGGCCGTCCCACAACCCCGCCCAGCCGTAGCTGAGCGGTTTAGGCTCTTTCCCGTTCGCTCGCCGCTACTGAGGAAATCACTTTTGTTTTCTTTTCCTGCGGCTACTAAGATGTTTCAGTTCGCCGCGTTCGCCCCTTTGGCCTATGGATTCAGCCAAAGGTGACAAGGCTTGCGCCTTGCCGGGTTGCCCCATTCGGGAACCTGCGGATCACCGCTTTTGTCCAGCTCCCCGCAGCGTTTCGTCGGTAACACGCCCTTCCTCGCCTCTGCGTGCCTAGGTATCCACCGTGCGCCCTTAACTGACTTGACCTTTTCACCTCACGTAACATTGGTGTTCTACCTGCCTCATGCCCCCAGGTTGCTGCTGCTTCCCCCAAGCTAAGGCTCGGAGGGCTCAACCCAGAAGCATGCTGCTCTCTTGCTATGCAGTTTTCAAAGTGCTGGCCGGCTCAACCCGGCTGGAGGCTTGTGCTCGGACCCAAACCCCTAGCCCGGTCGTCAACCTATCCAACTGGAGAACCCCTTCCCGGCTCCTCACCAAAGTGGTGGAGGTAAGCGGACTCGAACCGCTGACTTCTGCCGTGCAAAGGCAGCGCTCTACCGGCTGAGCTATACCCCCAATCCAGACTGCACCCACCCTCTGGCTTTGCCCTCAGCTTGGCCAGCTCGCTTCTAGCTTGCCAGCTCTCCCTTCTCCAGGACAAACAGTGGGCCATCCTGGACTCGAACCAGGGACCT
>NZ_JANSIO010000124.1:0-5417 GCF_047462195.1 Synechococcus sp. R3-13
CCCAGCAAGCAGATCTACAAGTGCTTCTCCTGCGGGGCAGGGGGAGATGTGCTGCGCTTTGTCATGCAGACCGAGCATCTCTCCTTTGCTGAGGCCGTGCGCCACTTGGCGCGGCGATACCACATACCTCTGCCCACCCGCAATCCCGAGGCGCAGCCCTTGGGATCCCTTGATGAGCGGGAGCTCTCCCACCGGGAAAAGCTGCTGGAGATTTTGGCCATGGCTGCCGATTTTTATCGGCATGCCCTCCGATCCCAGCTAGGATCCGCCGCCCGCCAGTACCTGCACAGCCGCCACCTGAGCGAAGAAACTTTGCAAAAATTTCAAATCGGCTTTGCTCCCCCCGGCTGGCAATCTCTCTACGAATACTTGGTCAACCACAAGCGCCAACCGGTCAAACTTTTAGAAGAGGCTGGATTGCTGGTTCCCCGCCAGCAGGGATCCGGCCACTACGACCGCTTTCGCAACCGGATCATGCTGCCCATTTTTGATGTGCAGGGGCGGGTGATCGGGTTTGCCGGCAGAGCCTTGGGGGAGTCAGGACAGCCCAAGTACCTCAACTCTCCAGAAACAGAGCTCTTCAACAAAAGCCAGGTGGTCTATGGTCTCAACTTTGCCCGCGATGCCATTGCCAAAGCCGATCAAGTCTTGGTGGTGGAAGGCTATTTCGATGTCATCGCCCTGCATCAGGCGGGGGTTGCCTATGCCGTAGCCGCTATGGGCACCGCTTTGACACCCCACCAGGTGAAGACCCTGCTGCGCTACACCCAGTCGAAGCGGCTGATCCTCAATTTTGATGCGGATCGGGCCGGTTTGAACGCCGCCAACCGAGCCATTGAAGCCGTTGAAGAACAAGCGCGGCGCGGAGAAATTGAGCTGCGCATTCTCACCCTTCCTGAGGGCAAAGATGCCGACGAGTTTTTGCGGGAGTACAAGAGCTCGGCCCCGCCGACGCGAGCGGTTTCTGAACTGCAAACCCTGATCGAGCAAGCTCCCCTGTGGCTGGATTGGCGAATTGAACAGGTGCTGGCCGGTCGGGATCTGAGCCGGGCCGCCGATTTTCAGCAGGCCCGTCAAGCCCTTGTGCAACTGCTGGCCGGTTTGGGTGGACAATGGCGCTCTTTGTATTTGCACAAAGTGGCAGAATTGCTCAGCCGCGGCAACGGTCGCCTCAGTCGAGACTTGGAAGAAGACCTGCGCCGAGCGGTGCGGCAGTACCGCTGGGCCAAACCCCAGCAACCTTCCCTCAATAAGGGATCCAAACTCTTGCAGTCGGAGTCCCATCTTTTGCAGATTTTTCTGCATTTTGGCGAGTATCGCCACGAAATTCGGCAAACTTTGCTGGAGCGAGAGCTGCAATTTAGTTTTCGCCCCCACCGGGAGCTGTGGCAGCGGATCTTGGAACTGATCTCGGCTCAGCCGGAGCTGGAAGAGCAAGAAGAGACGTTGCTGACGGCTTTGCGCACCCTCTGTGCCCAAGATGAGCAGCTCAACGAGCGCCTCAGCCATCTGCTCTGGTTGGACGAAAACACCCGCGTAGCCCTGATGCGTCCACGGATGGTGGTGCGGGCCGCCATTGCCAACATGGAGCTGGAAATTCGCCAGAAACGCTACCGCTATTGGACCCAACTGTGGGATCAAGCCTTTTCCGAAGGCAACACTGCCCTGGCCGCCCAGTACCAGGCCAGCATCCAGCAGGAATACCAGGCGATTCAGGCGCTGCAGCGGCAGGTGCAACTGAGCCTGGAAGACATGTCGGAAACTGCACTGGCCGAAGATCTATAGTCATTTCGATTTAAACCTAAACCCATAACCCAATACGGGGCCAGAAGGCTTCCCTCAATAGCCCAGGCGTCTCACCCTAAACTGAACAGCACTCTAAACTGAACGACTGTAGTGGCCGATGGACGGCCTGTTGGTGCTCAAAAGGGCTTCGCTCCCCTAGCGCGAGATCAGCTCCGCTTGCAACCGCTCCCGGGCCACCCGCAAAGCCTCTGCCAATTTCTCCGGCTGTTTGCCCCCAGCTTGGGCCAAGTTGGGCCGTCCGCCGCCGCCCCCTCCGGTGAGTTTGGCAATCTCGCCGATGAAGGATCCCGCCTTCAGGCCAAGTTGCTGCACAGCAGGGCTAAAGGCAGCCACCAGGCTGACCTTGCCGGCTTCCGGCACCGATCCCAGCACCACTGCCCCTTCCCCCAGCTTGGAGAGCAGATGCTCGGCAGCGGTTTTGAGGGCCTCAGGGGTGGTGGATCCCAGCTCGGCCACCAGCACCTTGAGATCTCCGACGGCAACCGCCTGGGCCAGCAAACGTTCGGCCTGTAGCAAGGCCAACTGGCTGCGCACCTCTTCCAGTTCCTTCTGGGCAGCTTTCAGCTCCGCCTGTAGAGCAGCAACCCGCTCCGGCAGTTCCTGGGGCTTGGCTTTAAATTGAGCGCTCAGCTCCCGCACCACCCTGTCCCGTTCGTTCAGGTATTCCAGCACAGCCGGCCCGGCCACGGCCTCGATGCGGCGGATCCCAGCAGCCACTCCCGTCTCGGCGATGATCTTGAACAGGCCAATCTCAGCGGTGTTGTTGACGTGGGTGCCGCCACACAGCTCCATCGACACCCCCGGAAAGTCGATTACCCGCACCTCAGCGCCGTATTTTTCCCCGAACATGGCCACGGCACCTCTGGCTTTGGCTTCGGCCAGGGGCATGATCGCCACTTGAGCAGCATGGGCCTCGGCAATCCAGGTGTTCACCAAGTTCTCGATCTGTTCCAGCTCCTCAGGGGTGACTGGCCGGGATAGGGTGAAATCAAAGCGCAGCCGGTCAAAAGCCACCAGGGATCCCGCCTGACCAATCGAGGGATCGACAATTCTTTTCAGGGCTGCCTGCAGCAGGTGGGTGGCGGTGTGGTGGGCTTGGGCGCGCCGCCGACAGGCCAGGTCGATTTGGGCTTGGACGGGATCCCCCACCCGCAGGATCCCGCGTTCCACATGGCCAAAGTGAACGAACAGATCCCCTTGCTTTTGCACATCTTCAATCCGCACCAGCAGGCCATCCCCGGAGAGGTAGCCCCGGTCGCCAATTTGCCCGCCGGACTCGGCGTAGAAGGGCGTGCGATCCAAAACGATCTGCACCGCTTGCCCTGCCTCCACTTGGGGCACCGATTTCCCCTCGACCAACAGGGCCTCGACCACGCCGCGGGCGGAAGATTGGCTGTATCCCAAAAACTCCGTTTGGCTGAGGAAATCCGCCAACTCGTCCAGGGATCCCTGGGCTGTGAGGTCGATGGTTTGGTGGGCGGCGCGGGCCCGCTGCCGCTGTTTCTCCATCTCTTGCTCAAAGCCCTCCAGATCCACGCTGAAGCCGTGTTCCTGGGCAATTTCTTGGGTTAGCTCCAGCGGAAAACCGTAGGTATCGAAGAGCTTGAAGGCGTCGGCGCCGGAGATCTGCTTTTGGGAGCCGGTGGAGTGCTCCGCACCGCTGTCACGACGGGAAGATTCGACGGCAGTAAACAAATCCAGCAGTAGCCGTTCCCCCCGCTCCAGGGTTTTGAGAAATTGCTCTTCCTCCCGTTGCAGCTCGGTCTTGATCAGGGTTTCTCGCTCCCGCACCTGAGGATAGGCAGCCTCGGCCAACTGAATCGCGGTCTCGATTACCGGGATGGTGAAGGGCTCGCCGATCCCCAGCAATCGCCCGTGGCGCACCATTCGCCGGATCAGCCGCCGCAGCACATAGCCCCGATCCACATTGGAAGGAAGCACCCCATCGGCAATCAAATGCATCACTGCCCGCGCGTGATCCCCGATCACCTTCAGAGAGATCTGCTGCTCCGGGTCGGCCTTGGAGTAGTTCAGCCCGGCGATCCCAGCCGCCGTTTGAATGATGGGAAAGATCAAGTCCGTCTCGTAGTTGTTGGGCACCCCCTGCAACACTTGGGCCAACCGCTCCAACCCCAGGCCGGTGTCGATGTTTTGCTTGGCCAGCGGCATCAGGTGACCTTCGCTATCCCGGTTCAGCTCCATGAACACCAGGTTGTAGATCTCCAGAAAGCGGGAGTCATCCTCCAAATCGATCCGCTCATCCCCCAGCTCTGGCTTGAAGTCGTAGTAGATCTCAGAACAAGGGCCACAGGGGCCAGTGGGGCCGGCAGCCCAGAAATTATCCGCCTCTCCCATGCGCTGGATGCGGTGGGCCGGGATCCCTAT
The DNA here is from genome assembly GCF_047462195.1 of Synechococcus sp. R3-13. Classification (NCBI taxonomy): domain Bacteria; kingdom Bacillati; phylum Cyanobacteriota; class Cyanophyceae; order Synechococcales; family Synechococcaceae; genus Synechococcus; species Synechococcus sp. R3-13. Next base: position 4,192 of record NZ_JANSIO010000124.1, read on the forward strand.
CTCATCTCGCCAGAGGGCAAAAGCCTCCTCATCTTCGCGAAAGACGCTCACCACCAGCCGTTCCGGGGGCAGGCCGAACACCTCCGTCACCAGCTCCCAGGCCCAGGCGATGGCCTCCTTTTTGAAGTAGTCGCCAAAGCTGAAGTTGCCCAGCATCTCGAAGAAGGTGTGGTGGCGCGCCGTTCGGCCCACATTCTCGATGTCGTTGGTGCGCACACATTTCTGGGCCGTTGTAACCCGTGGGTACTCCGGATCCCGTTGCCCCAGGAAAATGGGCTTAAAGGGCAACATGCCGGCAATGGTCAGCAGCACCGTCGGATCTTCCGGCACCAAGGAGGCGCTGGGCAACACCTGGTGGCCCCGCTGAGCGTAGAAGTCCAGAAAAGTTTGCCGAATGGCGGCACCGGAAAGCGCTGGAAACATGACAGGCGAAGATGGCTGTATTCATCAATTCTAAGTTTTCCCTCTGCAGGGCAGTCCAGCCCTTGTTGTTCTCCTCTGTTCCACCAAACCCCATCCGCCGAAAACCTAAGCGATTTGTCCGATTAACCTCAGGGCGGGCAGACGCTAAGATCAGCCTATCTGAGGCAGTTGTGCAAGATTTGTTTCTTCTTGGTCTAACCTGTATGTATCTCTCACAACTTGCCTGCCGACTTCTTGGCTCCGTCTCGGTTGTCCGGATCGCCAGCCGGTAACCCCAAACTGGTATGCCCAACTGCTACTGCCTTAACCCTGCCTGTTTGCACCCGGAAAACCCGGCGGACGCTTCTACCTGTGTCTCCTGTGGCCATCCCCTGCTGCTGCGCAATCGCTACCGGGCCTTCAAGCGCATCGGCCAGGGGGGATTTGGCTCTACCTTTTTGGCGCGGGATGAGGACATGCCCTCCAAACCTTGGCGGGTGATCAAGCAGTTGCGCCCGGTCGAGGGATCCCCGCAACTGGCCAAGCTGGCGGAGGAGCTCTTCAATCGCGAGGCCCAAGTGTTGGAGCGCCTGGGGGAACATTCGCAGATCCCCAAGCTCTACGCCCACTTCCAGGAAGGCGGCAAGTTCTACTTGGTGCAGGAATTTATCCAGGGCATCACCCTCTCCCAAGAAATGCGTCGCAATGGGCCCTTTTCCGAAGAACAAACCCGGCAGGTGATGCAGGAGGTGCTGCTGATCCTCAGCTATGTCCACAGCCAAAACACGGTTCACCGAGACATTAAACCCGCCAACCTGATTCGT
>NZ_JANSIO010000125.1:0-2761 GCF_047462195.1 Synechococcus sp. R3-13
CCCGAGTGGCTTCCTTGTTAAAAGAGCCGCTGTTGAAAAAGTTCTCTCCCAACCCAGGGCCATTGCAGCGGGGGCTGGTGTCGTGTACGGGCAACCAGTTCTGCAACTTTGCCCTTATCGAGACCAAAAACCGGGCTGTGGCCTTGATGGAGGAGCTGGAGGCGGAGCTGGAGATCCCCCAAACGGTGCGCATCCACTGGACGGGCTGCCCCAACTCCTGCGGCCAACCCCAAGTAGCCGATATCGGCCTTATGGGCACCACTGCTCGCAAGGACGGCAGGGTGGTGGAGGCCGTGGACATCTACATGGGGGGAGAGGTGGGCAAAGACGCCAAGCTGGGCGAATGCGTGCGCAAAGGGATCCCTTGCGAAGACCTCAAGCCGGTCTTGGTGGAGTTGCTCATTGAACACTTTGGGGCCAAGCCGCGTCAGCATCCGTCCGCCGCCCAGGCTTCTGTTTTGGTAACCCGCTAGCGGTTCTGTTGCCGTCCTGAAAGTTTTTCTTTCTTCGTCGTTGTAAATCTTGGAGGTTTCGATGTCTAAGCTGTTCAGCACTTCCTCTCCCGTCTCCCGTCGGCAATTTTTGGCCGGGGTGGCTGCTCTCACGGCTGGGGCGGCCACGGCTGGGATCCCGCGCGCCCAATCGCAATCCTTGGGCAAAGGCTACTGGGTGGCGCAGGCCGATACTCCCGAAACCACCAGCGCCAAGCTGGGGTTCATCGCTCTAACCGACGCGGCCCCCCTGATCATCGCCAAAGAAAAGGGGTTCTTTGACAAGTACGGCATGAAGGACGTAGAGGTGGTCAAGCAGGCCTCTTGGGGCACCACCCGCGACAACTTGGTGCTGGGATCCGCCGCCGGCGGCATCGATGGGGCACACATCCTCACCCCCATGCCCTACCTCATCACCACCGGCAAAGTTACCGATGGCAAGCCGGTGCCTATGTACATTTTGGCCCGTCTCAATCTGGACGGTCAGGGCATCAGCATTTCCAACCAATATCGGGATTTGCAAATCGGCCTGGATAGTTCCCCCCTCAAGGCCAAGTTTGCCGAGCTTCGAGCTGCCGGCAAAGATCCCAAATGTGCGATGACCTTCCCCGGTGGCACCCACGACCTATGGATGCGCTACTGGCTGGCCGCAGGCGGGATCGATCCCACTAGCGACGTCTCCGTCATTGTGGTGCCGCCGCCGCAAATGGTGGCCAATATGAAATCCAGAACCATGGAAGCCCTCTGTGTGGGCGAGCCTTGGAATGCCCAGCTGGTGAACCAAAAAGAGGGGTATAGTGCCCTCACCACCGGCGAGCTGTGGAACGGCCACCCGGAAAAGGCCTTTGCCCTGCGGGCCGACTGGGTGGATGCGCACCCGAAAGCCACCCTTGCCCTGTTGAAAGCGGTGCTAGAAGCCCAGATCTGGTGCGACCAGATGGAAAACAAAGAGGAGATGTGTCGCATCATCGGCGACCGCCGCTGGCTGGGGGTGCCTGTGCCCGATATCTTGGGCCGTTCTCGGGGCACTTTTGACTACGGCACCGGCAAGGTCGTTGAAAACAGCCCCCACCTGATGAAGTTCTGGCAGAACTACGCTTCCTACCCCTTCAAGAGCCACGATCTCTGGTTCTTGACCGAAAACATCCGCTGGGGCTATCTGCCTGCCGACACCGATACCAAAGCCTTGGTGGAGCGGGTGAATCGGGAAGAACTCTGGCGAGAAGCTGCCAAAGCCATTGGTCAGGGGGCAGCCATTCCCCCCAGCACCTCTCGAGGAGTGGAAACCTTCTTCGACGGGGTGCAGTTCGATCCCGAAAATCCTGCCGCCTACCTGGAGAAATTGGCGATTAAGAAGCTGGCCTAATTTCCCAACTTTCCCCAGCAAGTTAGCTGCAAACCCTCTGTCCAGGAGAGAAGGGATCCCCGAATCCCCACAAAGAGTGTTCAACTGAAACCCCTTCTCTCTTGGGATCCTCTTAAGTTGACTTCAACCTTACTCCCAGCAAGCCATGAGGATTTTCCACTCTGCCCTACAGTTGGGCTACCACCTCTTTCGGATCCTGCTTCCCCTACTGGTTGGCCTAGGCCACTGGCTGCTGAAAACCAGCCCAGGCTTTGTTCTTCAGTCCAATGCCGGGCTCCACTCCCCGGCCAGCTCTGCATCTTCTTCTGCTTGGAGGCAGCGAGTCCAAATCCACCAAGTGCTGCGCCGCGTTCTTTTGCCCACCACGGCCATTTTAATAGTGCTCGTTCTCTGGCAAATTGCCTATAGCCGCCCCGGAGCCAACTTGCCCACCCCTCTCCAGGTTTGGCAGGACACCTGGGATCCCCTCATTAAAGATCCCTTTTTTGACTATGGCGGCAATGCCAAAGGGCTGTTCTGGCAAATTTGGGCCAGCTTGCGGCGGGTGTTCATTGGGTTTGCCCTGGCCGGCTTGGTGGGGGTTGTGGGCGGCATGATCATCGGGGTCAATCGCTGGCTGTACGAGGCTTTGGATCCCATTTTTCAGGTGCTGCGCACGGTGCCGCCTTTGGCCTGGCTGCCGATTTCTTTGGCTGCCTTTCGAGATGCCAACCCTTCCGCCATTTTTGTAATCTTCATTACGGCCCTCTGGCCCATTTTGATCAACACCGTTGTCGGCGTACAGCAGATCCCTCAGGACTACCGCAACGTGGCCAGAATTGTGCGCATGTCCGGCTGGAAGTACTTTTTCAAAATCGTTTTCCCGGCAACTGTGCCCTATATTTTTACCGGCTTGCGCATTGGG
>NZ_JANSIO010000126.1:0-11463 GCF_047462195.1 Synechococcus sp. R3-13
GCAGAGTTAATGGGAAGAAGGGGGATCCACCCAGCGCCCATCGGCTTTGATCAGATCGATCAGCGCCTGCACGCCTTCCGATTCCGGCACCCTTTTCACTTCTTCTTTGCCGCGGTAGAGGGAGATCACCCCCGGCGTCTTGCCCACGTAGCCGTAGTCGGCGTCGGCCATTTCTCCCGGCCCATTGACAATGCAGCCCATGACGGCAATGTCTAGCCCCACCAGGTGCTGGGTTGCGGCGCGCACCTTCTGCAGCACCTCCTCCAAATTGAAGAGGGTGCGGCCACAGGAAGGGCAGGCCACATACTCCACCATGGTTTTGCGCAGGTTCAGAGCTTGCAAAATGCCGTAGGCCACCGGGATCTCCTTCTCTGGCGCTTCCGTGAGAGAAACCCGAATCGTGTCGCCGATCCCTTCAGCCAAGAGGGTTCCGATCCCCACCGCCGACTTGATGCGCCCATATTCTCCATCGCCCGCCTCGGTGACACCTAAGTGGAAGGGGTAATTCAGGCCCAGGGCATCGAAGCGACGGGCTGCCAGCCGGTAGGCCGCCAACATGACCTGCGGGCGGGAAGCCTTGAAGGAAAGCACCACATTGTGAAAGTCTTGCTCGGCGCAGATTTGGGCAAATTCCAGGGCCGACTCCACCATGCCCTCAGGCGTATCCCCGTAGGTGAAGAGCATCCGCTCTGCCAGGGATCCATGATTGACCCCAATGCGCAGGGCTTTGTTCTGGGCTTTGAGGGTCTGGACAAGGGGGGTGAAAGTTTCCCGGATTTTGTTGCGGATGGCCTCAAATTCGGCTTGGGTATATTCTGTGCGACCGGGCTGAGGTTTTTCAAAGACGAACAACCCTGGATTGATGCGCACCTTGTCCACGTATTTGGCTACTTCCAGGGCGATCTTGATGCCGTTGTGATGGACATCGGCTACCAAAGGCACGGGCTTGTAGGTTTGGATCAGCTTCTCCCGAATTGCCTCCATCGCCTTGGCATGGGCCATGCTGGGAACGGTAACCCGCACAATCTCTGAGCCCGCCTCGTGCAGACGGCGGATCCCGGCTACTGCCGCGTCGACGTCGAGGGTGTCCTCGTTAATCATGGACTGTACCACCACCGGGTGCTGGCTGCCGATCAACACATCAGCTACGGCCACCGTACGGGTGGGGCGACGGGGATAGACCGGTTCTGGGTAGGGCTGCTGGGTGGGGGCGTTGGGCCGATCCAGGGTTTGCATAGCTTGGTCAAGCCAAAAGAGCTGCTCTAGCTTGATTGTAGGTCGGAAACTAACCTGGGATTCGACTCAGCTCAGGGTAGAGGCTGAGGGGTTCAACCCCGAGGATTTCGACGGGATCCCCAACCCTCAGGTGCTTGCCCGCCTCCGTTCTCGGGATCCACGTATTGATCCCAAGGCGATAGAAATGGTCAAAGCGGCTGGCTTCGGCCCAGGGTGGCAAGGTTTTCTGCCGTTGCGCCACGAAGTGCTTTTGAAAACCGGGATAGGCCTCTCCGCTCAGGGGATCCCGGGTGGGCACCACACAGCGGGCGCAGAGGTTGAGGCCCAGCAGCTCCACTTCCCCAATGCGAAAGCGCACCCCTTGATCTGCCTGGGCAAAGAGCCGATCCTCCCAAAAGGGCAGACATTCCGACAGCTCGATATTCATGCGAAGGCGTTGCCGCATCTCTTCGGGGGTGAGGCCGGGGAACCAATTGGCCACTGTCTCGAGAGTGGCTGTGCTGATCAGGGTGGGGCCGTCGGCATAGGGATCATCCGGAAACCCCCTGAGAGGCTCCTCCAGCAGTTGCACCGGAAAACCGAACCAATCGCTGAGCCAAGTCTGCAAAGCATCCCGCTGCTGCTGCAGGTCAAACTGAGCCGCCTTGCCCTCCCCCCACAACTGCACCTGGCCCAACTGGGGATCAAACCGGGCCCGCAGGCGGTGGACCGCAGCATGGCGTTTGCCGTTCACCCGCTTCCCCTCCGCATCCACCAGGGCGTAGCGCCGATCCCCTTCCAAAGTTCCCCCCGCCGTCAGCCTCACCTCAGACAAAGAGATCCCATCCAGGGACTTGATGGGATAGACCGTTAACCTGGCAACCTGGGGCATGGCCTGTCTGCCGGGATCCCTGGGGGTGGGCTCCGCCTTAGCTGCTTAACTGTCGGCTTCGGTGGGATGGTCGGTCATGGGGTAGCTGCGGATAAAGTCTCTGGGGGTTACATTTTCTACAAACTTGCGAAAGGCCTCCCGCTCTGCTTCGTCGGCATCCTGGTTCATGGGGATCGAGGCTTCCGCAATGACCTCTTCCACCGTCCAGATGGGAACATGGGCCCGCAGAGCGAGGGCAATGGCGTCGCTGGGGCGGCAGTCGATCTCTTGTTTTTTGTCACCATTCACGGTGACGAGCACCGCGTAGAAGGTGTTATCCAGCAACGCGTGAATGATGACTCGCTCCAGCTTGATCCCCCACGTCTTCCAGGAGTTGAGGATGAGATCATGGGTCATGGGGCGCAGTGGCTTTTGGTCGTCCAGGGCCTGCAAAATGGCGTTGGCCTCTGCTTTTCCCACCCAAATGGGCAGGGCACGACGCTCACTGCCATCGCGCAGGATGACAATGGGGTTTTGGTTGACGGCATCGACCGCAATCCCAGCCACATGCATCTCGATCATGAGCAATTGCCTCCAGCCGGTGATCTTGATCGTATCTACGGGCGTCAAAGTTTGGCAACACACCATGAGCTCAGTTGGTAGTCCAGTTGAAGTGGCTTTGATCGGGGGCACTAGCGAGAGCCGCAGCTTGGCCGACGCCCTCAGCCGGCAGGGGATCCCTTGGGTGGCAACCGTCACCACCGAAGGGGCCAGAAGGCTGTATCAGGATTTGCCCGGTCAGGTGGTGGTCACCCGATTTTCGCCGCCATCTCTGGAACAATTCCTGCAAGAGTGCCGGATCCGCGTAGTGGTGGATGCCTCTCATCCTTTTGCCCTGCAGATCTCGCAACTGGCCATCCAGGTGACGGCCCAACTGGGGATCCCCTACCTGCGCTACGAACGCCCTCCTCTGGAGCTGGATCCCTGGGTCCAGGTGGTGCCGGACTGGCAGGGGGTGCTCACAGAGGCGGTGCTGGCGGGGCGGCGGGTGCTGCTGACGGTGGGAGTGAAGGCCCTGCCACTGTTTGTACCTTGGCAAGATCGCTGCCAACTGTGGGCACGGGTGCTGCCGGAATCGGTTCCCCAAGCGGTGCAAGCCGGGATCCCTGCCGAGCGGGTGATCGGGATGCGCTTGCCCCTCAGCTTTGAGCAGGAACTGCAGCTTTGGCAGCGGTTCAGCCCTCAGGTGGTGATCAGCAAAGCTTCTGGGGAAGCAGGTGGGCTGGGGATCAAACAGGCAGTGGCCAAAACCCTGGGGATCCCTTTGTGGGTGATCCGGCGACCCCCGTTGGACTATCCCTGGTGCAGCCAGGATTTGACAGCAGTGGTGCAGGCCTGTAGGCGATGCTTGGAAGGAGCGGGACCTTGAGGTTGCCCAGCTCCAGTCCAACGGGTCAAAACGGCTCTTCGGGGGGCAGGTTGGAGTCGCGGTCTTGACGGGATCCCAGCAGTTCTAGGCGATCTACAGCGATGATGGGCCTCTGGCGCTCTTCTCCGGTGGATTTGTCTTTCCAGCGATCGAACTTGAGGCTGCCTGTTACCCCGATGAGGCTGCCTTTGCGCACATACTCTCCGGCCACCTCGGCAGTGCGGCCCCACAACTCTAGGCTGAACCAATCGGGCTTGTCTTCTCCTTTGCGGAATCGGTTCACCGCCAGGCTGAAGGTACACACCACCCTGCCCGACTCAAAGTAGCGCACCTCCGGATCCATGCCGGCTCGCCCCACCAAGGTCACCAGGTTCAAGCTCATGGGTAGTTTCTCCAGACCGCCAGTAGATCTAGCCTTCGTTGTAGCGCTCGCAAGGGATCCCTGTCATCTTTTTGCTTGCGACCGTCAGCTTGGGCTCAGAGCCGATTCTTTAGGATATTTACAGATTTAGCTGCGGGGATCCCGATTGATCTCTGGGAAAAGCCTCTGCTGTGATGGACTTGATGCTCGGGATCCGGATCCGCACTCTGTCGCAAAAGTTTACAATGGCAGAAGCAGTTGAGCAAATGCCAGCCCACCAGACACTCCCACCGGCCAATTGCAGGGCTAGCAGAGCAGGTTCGTTGCTGTGAGAGGACGCATTCGGAAGCATTTCCCATGGAATTCATCTACACATACGCCTGGTTGATCCCCGTCTATCCTTTGGTGGCGGCCTTTCTCCTCGGCTTAGGCATCCTGATGTTCAACGCCTGGACAAGGGCCAACCGCTCTTTGGCTGCCTTTTTGAGCGTGTTCGCGACCGGGACGGCGATGGTTCATGCCTTTGCCCTTTTGGTCAGCCAGGTGCAAGGGCACGAAACCGTCCTCAGAACCATCACCTGGGCCCAGGCGGGATCCTTCTCGGTGGACATGGGCTTTGTCGTGGATCACCTGAGCGCCATGATGCTGGTGGTGGTGACCACCGTGGCCTTTCTGGTGCAGATCTACTCCCATGGCTACATGGCCCACGATCCCGGCTATGTGCGTTTCTACGCCTACCTGAGCTTATTTAGCTCCTCGATGCTGGGCTTGGTGGTCAGCCCCAACCTGGTGCAGATCTACATCTTCTGGGAGCTGGTGGGGATGTGCTCCTACCTGCTCATTGGCTTTTGGCACGACCGGCAGGCAGCGGCAGAAGCAGCGCAAAAGGCGTTTGTGGTCAACCGGGTGGGAGATTTCGGCCTGCTGTTGGGCATTTTGGGCTTTTACTGGATTTCCGGTACCTTCGCGTTTGACGAGATCGGGCGCAATCTGCATGAGATGCTGGCTAGCGGGGCAGTGAGCAGCAGCTTGATTGCCCTGTTTGCGGTGTTGGTGTTCTTGGGGCCGGTGGCCAAGTCGGCCCAGTTCCCGCTGCATGTGTGGTTGCCGGATGCCATGGAGGGCCCCACGCCCATTTCCGCTCTCATCCACGCGGCGACGATGGTGGCGGCTGGGGTATTCCTCTTGGCCCGCATGTTCCCGGTGCTGGAAGGGATCCCGGTGGCCATGGACATCATCGCCTGGACAGGGGCGGGCACAGCCTTCTTGGGGGCCACCATTGCCATCACCCAAAACGACATCAAAAAAGGCTTGGCCTACTCCACCATTTCCCAGCTGGGCTACATGGTCATGGCCATGGGGTGCGGCGCCTATGGGGCGGGCCTGTTTCACCTGATGACCCACGCCTACTTTAAGGCGATGCTCTTTTTGTGCTCTGGCTCAGTTATCCACGGCATGGAAGCGGTGGTCGGCCATGACCCGGTTTTGGCCCAAGACATGCGCCTGATGGGGGGGTTGCGCAAATACATGCCGGTTACGGCCATCACGTTTTTGATCGGCACGTTGGCCATTTGTGGGATCCCGCCCTTCGCCGGCTTTTGGTCTAAAGACGAGATCTTGGGCGCTGTTTTCGAACGGAACCCAGCTCTGTGGGGGGTGGGCTTCCTCACCGCCGGGATCACCGCCTTCTACATGTTCCGCATCTACTTCCTCACCTTCGAAGGGGAGTTTCGCGGCACCAACCTGAGACTGCGGCAGGAGGTGGCCATCAGCCAGGGCCGTCCTGTGCCAGCTTTTGCCTATGTTTTCGCGGGGAAACAACCGGCCTTTGGCCCTGGAGCCATGAACATTCAAGAAAAACCCCAGCCCAGCAGCCATCCTGAAGCCCACGAAAACCTGCACGACGGAGATGCCCATGCCTCAGAGCCCCATGAGTCCCCTTGGTCGATGACCTTCCCGCTGTTGGCTCTGGCCATCCCTTCTGTGCTGATTGGCCTGGTGGGTACCCCTTTTGCCAACTTCTTTGAAGCTTTCATCCACCCGCCGGCTGAGTCTGTGGCGGAGGCAGGCTCGATTTTGCCGCTGGTGGCAGCAGAGTGGCAGGAGGTGCTGGCGGGCCATTTCGATTGGGCAGAGTTTCTGATCATGGCGGGTAGCTCCGTGGGCATTGGGCTGATCGGCATCACCTTGGCCAGCTTGATCTACTGGCAAAAGCGCATCGACCCGGGCACCTTCCCCCAAAGCCTGCAGCCGCTCTACTACTTCTCCCTCAACAAGTGGTACATTGACGACCTCTATGAGCGAGTCTTTGTGCAGGGCACCCGCTTCGTGGCACGGGAGGCGCTGGAGGTGGACAGCCGCATTGTGGATGGTGTGGTCAACCTGACGGGCTTGGTGACCATGGTGAGCGGCGAGGCGATGAAATACCTGGAGAGCGGCAAGGCCCAGTTTTACGCCTTGATTATCTTTGCGGCGGTGGTGGTGATGGTGGTGGCCTCGGGGGTGGGATTCTAGCCTGAGGGCAAGGCTGCTCGCTCGGCCAAAGGATCCCCTAAGCCGCAACTGCTGCTATGCTACGGAGCAAGTTGAGCGGATCCCTTGTTGCAATGGCCCCGCGTTCTCTTAAGTCGATTTCGCATCCCTTGTTGGCGGAAAGGCAAGGTCAGAGGGAGCGTGTCTTGGCCCTGAAAAATCAGATCGAAGCGATCCTCTACTTAAAAGGGCAGCCCCTGGAGCTATCCGCCCTGGCCCAGTTGGCCCATTGCAGTCGCGACGAAGCCTACGATGCGCTGCTGGAATTAATGGAAGACTATGCCCATCGCGATTCTGCCCTGGAAGTCCTACAGGTGGGGGAAGGGTTTGCCCTGCAGTTGCGGGAGCCGTTTTTGGAGCTGGCCAACCAGCTTTTACCCCCTGAAATTGGGGTGGGTGCCACCCGTACCCTGGCCACCATCATTCTGCGTGGCCCTCTCTCGCAAGCCGATTTGGTGGAGTTGCGCGGTCAAGGTGCTTATCAGCACGTGGCAGAGTTGGTGGAAAAAGGCTTTGTGACCCGCTATCGCAAAGAAGGCAGCCGTTCCCCCTGGTTGCGGGTGACCGATAAGTTTCATCGCTACTTCACGGTAGATGAGCTGGCCAAAAAAGCAGCAGAGGCGGCTTCTTTCCCCGAAGAATAAACTTTGAAGAATAAACTTTCCCCAACTGCAAAATGAGGGATCCCTAACTCCTCTCTCCCAAAGGGAAAGTGTCTCAATCTGGCTTGAAATAAAAAAGGATCCCCTGGTCGGGGATCCAAATCGAGGGGAGCGCAGCTTCGGCAGAGAAGGGAGCAGCCGAAAGTAGGTTCGATTGCTGAGACTTCTACTTGTTGGGCTGAGGGGTGACCCGCAAATAGGGCTTAATTTCCTTGTAGCCTTTTGGGAACTTCTCTTTCAGCACTTCCGGATCTTTCAGCGAAGGCGGAATGATGACATCGTCACCGTCTTTCCAGTCGGCAGGGGTGACGACATTGTACTTATCCGTCAGCTGTAGGGCATCGATCACCCGTAGGAGCTCGTCGAAGTTGCGGCCCGTGCTGGCCGGGTAGGTGAGAATGAGGCGGATCTTCTTGTTGGGATCAATAACGAACACCGAGCGCACCGTCAGGGGCAGCCCTTCTTGATTGAGGTTGGTTTGATCCAACATGCCGTAGAGCTGAGAGACCTTGCGGTCTGCATCTGCCAAAATGGGATAGGTCAAAGTGGCGTTCTGGGTTTCCTCGATGTCCTTTACCCAGCCGACGTGGGAGTCCACATCGTCCACACTGAGGGCGATTACCTTCACACCCCGCTTTTCAAATTCGGGCATCAGCTTGGCAACGGTGCCCAGCTCTGTGGTGCAGACCGGCGTGTAATCGGCGGGGTGAGAGAACAGCACCACCCAGCTATCTCCAGCCCAAGAGTAGAAATCGATTTCGCCGTGGGTGGACTTTTGCGTGAAATTGGGAGCAGTATCGCCAAGTCGGAGAGACATACGCTCTTGATCCTCCGTAAAGGGGTTCAATCCGGTGAGACAGGGATCCAGATCCTTCGATCCGATCCCTTCCGATCTTGCCACATAAACCCCGATTTTCCGAGCGGATTGCAGGTGATTTTAAGATTGTCCTCACCTAAGCCGCTACTGAGGGAAGACGACATGGGGATCCACCAGCTCGGCCACGAATTGGTGCAGGATGGTGACATAGCGCTCTCCGGCCACCTGCAGCAAGTTGTTGTGATCGGCTCCCTCGATGGGCACCAAGCGTTTGGGATCCCGTGCTGCTTGGTAAAGGGCTTCAGCATGCCAGAAGGGGATTAGACGATCCTGGGTACCGTGCAAAATTAGCAGCGGGCAATCGATCTTGGCCATGCGGCTGAGGTTGTCGAAGCGATCGAAAGGTAGCAGCGGGATGCGCGTCAAGACGCGGAAGGCAGTCACGAAAGTAGATTCCAGGATCAGGCCGCCCACTGGTTTTTGCGCTGCCAGGTAAACCGAGGGCCCGCCCCCTACTGATCTTCCATAGACCAAGATCCGCTCCGGCGGGATCCCTTGGGCAACTAGGTAAGTGTAAGCGGCCTCGATATCTTTGTAAGCGCCGGCCTCGGAAGGGATCCCTTCGCTGGTGCCGTAACCGCGGTAGTCGTAGGCCAAGACGCCAAACCCGGCCTGCTGCAGGCCCACCAGGCGGGGCAGGATATCCCCCAAGTCTTCGGCGTTGCCATGGCTATAGAGGAGGGTATAAGCAGCAGCCGGATTGGGCAGATATACCGCTGAAATCTGCAGCCCATCAGAGGTCGTGAGCTTGAGAATGGCGTCCCCATCTCGATAGCTGGCGGGACGAGGCAAAAAGATCATTCGCTCCGATTGAAACCAGCCCAGCCAGAGCAGGTAGCCGTACACCACCAGCCCGACGAGCAGCAAAGATCGCCCCACGCGCAGCCACGAGAAGGATCCCCAAACTAGTTGTAGGAGATCTCGGTGGGGCATTGACAGGAAGGCATCGACAAGTAAGTTAAGCTCAATTTGCGGCACTTGCCCAAGGTTCTGCGCTGCTTACAGGCAACCCCTTTCCCATAAGGGAAGAGGGGAGCAGGAAAACTGCATCCTTCAGGGCTCCGCTTGAGAGAAAAAGCATTTCCAGGCACAAACCCCAATCCAGTTGACAAGGGTGTGGGCGACAATGGTGACCAACAGGTTTCCCGACAGCCACAAGCCAATCCCCATGAGGATACCAACCCCGCTGGCCCAGACGGCATAGGGCCAGCCCTGCCATCCCAGCCAATGCAAGGCGCCAAACAAGAGGCCGCTCAGCAGGATCCCGCCTGTCCACCCTAAGGGGCTGGCCACCAGAGCTGACAGCAGCACACCGCGAAACAGCCATTCCTCGCTCCAGCCCGGCAGCAGGCCCACCCAAAAGACATCTCCCCACCGCAAGGGATCCGCCACCCAGTGTAAGTAGGCAGTGGCTGCCCGACGATAGGCTGGCCAGAGCCGGTAAACCCCGCCGCTGAGCAGAGCCACCCCTAGCCCCAGCCCTGCCCCCCACGCCAAGGCCAGGGGATCCCAGCGAAACGGCACAGGGAAGGAGGATCCCAGCCCGATCCAGAGACCCACAACGAGAGCCGAGAACAGGGTGGTGATGCCCATCCCGTTTAAGATCTGTTCGCGCGTGCAGGGCTGGGTCTGGGAAGTCATGGAGGGGGATCCCTGTACTTTAACCCTATTTTTTAGGGTAGAGCGGATCTCGAAAACAACGGCTACCGAAATCCGCACTGGCATTCGGAAACAGAGCTACAGGGGCAGCAGCTTCTGCTGCGATCTTCACGGAACCTCATCAATCCCACCTCAGGTGCTGTTTTAGCAACTGGCCGTGCTGAGTCGATTGCTCCACCCAAACCGCAACTTGATCAGGACTGAGAGCCGAACCCTCTGAGTAGCAAGCCAACCAGGCTCGGTGCAGGGCTTCAGGATCGGTGGGCATCTCCTGCAGATCCCAGCCAGGCATGCCCAATTCCTGGAGCAGCGTTTTCACCTTGGGATCGTAGCTGAGACCAAAACAGGCGCAGCCCTCTGCCGCCGCCATCACCAATCCGTGGTAGCGCATGGTGATCGCCAGCCTGACACCCCGAAAGACTCCTTTCAATAGACAGGGATCCCGAATTTCCAGCACTTGGCTACGGTGGGGTAGGCGCTGCTGAAGCTGCTGAGCCAAGTGGTAGTCTGGCCCAAGGTCAGGGGATCCGGGAGGGGCTAGCTGGAAGGGCACGAAGAGAAGATGTGCTCCCGTGGAAGCCTGGAGACGCTGTAAACCCTGGCTCAAAGCTTCTAGACAGGCTCCGGTCAGTTGCGGATGGGGACGCAAGACCACAGCAATACGGGGCTGAGGCCACATTTCCCATTCCGGCAAGGTTTTGGACGGTAAATCCCAGACGGGATCCGGAGCTACCTGGTGAGGGATCCCCCACTCTTGCAGCCATTGGGAGGCAACTCCATCCCGCACACTAATGGCCGTGCAACCTGCCAGAGACCGGCGGGCCAGTGCACGAATCCACCCTCGCTGCAGCGGCCCGATCCCTTGGGCCCAGGCAACGGTTCTTAGCCCCCATCGCTGGGCTAGGCCCATTACCCCCAGGTAGTAGAGAGGGCTGCGCCAACTGGTGCGATCCTGCAGCAGGCCACCTCCACCCCAGATGAAAGCCTGGGCCTCCTGGAGACAGCGCCGTAAAGCCAAACTGTTGAAGCGCGGATAGGCCAGCACCCCATAGGTGGCAGCCGTTTCGGCAGGGCGACGGGAGAGCACCACCGGCTGTACGGGGCTGGGCAACTGCTCTAGCTCTCGTAAGAGAGCCAGCAACAACGCCTCATCGCCGGCATTGCCGTAGCCGTAGTAGCCACAGATCAAAACCTGTGGCCGTTTCATCGAGTCCATCTGAGTAACAGGGATCCTAACTCACCCACAGAGTCCTGTGAGGTTGGAAAAGGCCGCGACGGCAAACCCTAGTTGGATGATGACTCCCTGAGCCATTGGATCAAATCGGCCAGGGTTTGGAAGTCCAACAGCGCTTCCGCCAAAGCCTCCAGTTGCTCGGTAGGTAAGAGGCGGATGGTTTCAGACAGGTCTTCCGGCAAAGATCCCAGCTTGCGCCGCAGTTGACTCAGAGTCAGTCGAGCTGCTTCTTGCTGCAGACCTTGCTGCAGACCCTGTTGCAGACCTTGCTCTAGGCCTTGTTTCAGGCCCTCCTCTCGCCCTTCTTTGAGGGCTTCTGCTCGCCACATCTGATAGATGGTCGATTCCCGCACAGCCAAACCTCCTAGAACCCTGCTGATTTCCTCTGGCGTCCATGTTAATCCTGCTAAGACGGCAGTGGCCGCTTTCAACTCCTGCCGCAGCTTGGGATCCTCCATCTCAGCTATGGCTCTGGCCACCTGCCGCAGACGGGGTTCTGGATTGTCCGGCTCTGCCAGTACCGCCAAGGGCAAGAGGCCTGGGTATCGGGATAGCACCTCTGGATCTTGTTCCCACAGGCGCAAGACCTCAAAGCGATGGGACAGGGATCCCCGTTGAAAAGA
>NZ_JANSIO010000127.1:0-4170 GCF_047462195.1 Synechococcus sp. R3-13
GGCTCAAATGAAAGATCAACACAACCTAGGGAAGACTGCTCGACGAGTAGTCCTGGGATCCAGACTGGAGAGAGCGGCGGGCCAGCTTGGCATAGGTCTTCACCGTCTCGTAGGGCATCTCCAAATCAGCGGCGATCTGTTGTAAGCTCTCTCCACCTTCGCGGCGGGCCAGGATCGTCGCCCACAGTTGGGCAGTTTTTTCGGCGCGGGATCCCCCTTGTCGTTGCCGCTGGCTGAGAAAGAGGGCGCTCAGCTCCTCGATCCGCTGGGCCACCTGCTCTTCCCGGGAAGGGACAGGGGAGGCGGGTAGCTCTTCGGCCAACCAACCCAGGCGGGTTTGCCCTAGCCCAAAGGGGGTTTTGTGGCCGGTGCCGCAGTAGGGGGCAAGGTGGATCAGGGCTTGGAGCTGCTGCTGCAACAGCTCAGGCGCACGGGAGGAGACAGCCAACTGCACACAGCCGATGAATCCCGTCACGGATCCCTGGCGACCTGCGGTGGTTTTGACCGATTCCAGACGGTGCCGCTGGATGATCACTTCCCCATCCACCCAATCCAGAAAAGGCTCCGCCTCGATGGGCAGACCGGAAAAATCGTTCCAACGGCGCAGATAGCTGTGGAACAGGTTGCGAGGGATCGGCAGCGGCAGATGGTGGCCCCGGTGGCGAAAGCTGGTGGGCGAGACGAAGGAAAGGCTCCAGGAGCGGGGGGAAAGAGGCTGCTCCAACAGTTGACGATAGGTGCGCGGGGGGATCGAGATCTGCCATCCCAGGATCTGCAGCGGGGATCCCCGCAATTCCAGCCAGGTGGGCAGCCGTTGGCACCACCCTCGCAGCCACTCCACCACCGGCGGGTTGAGGCCGGTGATCCACCAGCGGAAGGGGAGATGAGGCGGGATCAGCGGTCGCCCCCCCTGCTCGCGGAACGGCCCCATCAGCCGGGAGAGGGTAAAAGGTTTCTCCGATTCTCCATCGTGCAAATAGGCCGATAGCTGCGGGTCTGTCTCTTGCACCTGGCTCAAGAACCAGGCGTGCAGCCCTTTGGCATAGTGGGGATCCAGCAGGTAAGACCGAGGAGCCTGAACTTCCAAGGTGATCCCCACCAACTCGGATCCCGTCGGCCACTTGCCGTTCGCTTCTCTATCAGCAGATGGCTCTGAGAAACTCAGCATAGGCACAGCCCATTCCCAGTCCACAGCAACAATCAACACAAAACCCAACTTTCCATTGAGAAAATTTTAGAAGGGATCCCTTCTTATTGGGTTTACTCTCGAATTGCCCGTTGTACAGGCAGAAAAAATCTCACAATCTGAAGAAAGCCTTGAAATCGTCTGCAACCCATCGCACTCGATCTATACTGCTAGCAAGCTAGAGGACTGAAAACCATGAGGCGAGAGCGTTTATCGGATATGGCTGAAACAATCGGTAACCTCAATGGCATCTCTCGGCTTGATTCGATTGGTTACCCACCCAACCGGCAAACCCTTTTTTGAAGGGCTTTGGTCTTCCGCGAAGGATTAAAAATCGAGGCCAATTGCCCCCAGCCTTTAGGGATCTGTCCGTCGCAGCCGATGGAAGCCCTGTCCAAGACTTGTCTTCCTTTTTCGCATTTCGCAGGTGCTGCTCATGACCCCTACTTCTGCTCCCTCTCCCGTTCCTGTTGCCTTGGCCTGGTGCCTGGCGTGGGGAGAACAGCGGGATCCCCAGTTTGCCCTGGAGACCTTGCAGCAGATGCGGGCCGCCGTTCGCGCCGACAACGAGGCCGGGATCCCAGAAGAGCTACGGCCCATTTTGGCTCAGGTGCGCCAATTTCAGGAGAGCATGGCGGCGAAGACCTTTCCCAGAACCCCGGCGGAGCTGCAATCCCGCTACCCGGAGCTGTGGCAGCAGACAACCCGCATCGGCTTGGTTTACGGGGGGGCCACCAAGATCAAGAGCTATGTCTTTGAGTCGGCCAAGCTGTCGGAAATCCGCGGGGCCTCCGCTTTGTTGGATCGCATTAACCTGGTGGATCTGCCCGCCTTTTTCGGGGATCCCGAGCAAACCTACCTGGGATGGGAAGGTTTGGGGAAAGAGTCTCAAGCAGAGCTGAGGGCCTGTGTGGCCGAGCAGATCCGGCCTTGGCTGCAGCAGCACTACCCGGCTTTGGCGCAAGCCCTGATCCCGGAGCTCATCATCTACTCCACCGGGGGCAATCTCCTGGCCTTTTGCCCGGCGGCCCATGTGGACGATCTCTGTGAGGCCATCGAGCGGCGCTACACCGAAGAAACCCTCACCGCTAACGCCTGCGCCGTGGGATCCGCCTTTCGGCTGCTGGAACTGCGCTACGGCCTGTTGCGGGATCCCATCGAACGCACCCCCTGGCTGGATTGGCTGGCGCAACACAAAACCCATCCCCTGGTGAGAGCCTATTTTGGGGATGGCAGCGAAGCCAGATTTCAAGACCGCAAAAGTTTCAACGAGTTGGTGGGTTACCTGGCCGCCCGCTTCAACCACCGCCGCAACGGCAATCCGGATCCCGGTCGCCCCAGCCGCGCCCATCCCGCCTTTTTTGAAACCCATCCCTACCTGCGCCGCGACAGCACCGACCGTCGCCCTGCCATCGCCAAAGCCGACCTGGTCGATCAGCCCTGGCTCTCGGAAGCCACCGCTCGCAAAGCCCTGGTGGGTCGCCAGGCCAAGCGCATTGAAACAGGCAAGCAAGGGTGGTTCCGCAAGTTCCCCACCTGGGATCCCGGCTTTGTGGAAAGCTGGGTAACGCGATTTGCCCGCTTTCTCAACTCTCCCGCCGGCGAGCCCTACCGGGAGCGCTATTTGCAGCCCCATCAGGGATCTGTCCAGGGGATCGGCGAGGCCCAATCTCTACGGGAAGTGGCCAACGCCAGCCTGGGCAGCCAGGGCTTTGTGGCTTACCTTTACGCCGATGGCAACGACATGGGGGGCTATGTGCAGCAGATCCAAACCCCAGAAGCCTACCGACAATTTAGCCGGGATGTTTCCGAGGCAACGGAAAAAGCCGTTTACCACGCCCTCGCCCAGCACCTGCAGGCCCATCGGCTGCACGGCCTATCCCCAGATCCGGAAACCGGCAGAGACCGCAACGGCGAGTGGATCCACCCCTTCGAGATCCTGACCATCGGCGGAGACGATGTGTTGGTGGTGGTGCCTGCCCACAAAGCCCTGGAAATTGCCGCCACCTTCTGTGAGCAGTTTGAGCAGCTCCTGCTGGACACCTCGGCAACCTATGCAGCTCAATCTTCCGGCAAGGTGCCTCACCGCTACCCGGCGGCAGATCGGAAGCTCTGTCGGCTCTCCGCCTCGGTGGGGGTGCTGATCGCCTCGGAAGACACCCCCATTTACTACGCCGAAAAGCTCACCGAACAACTGTTGAAATCCGCCAAGAGCTACGCGAAAAAGCTGAAGCCCAAAGACAAGGACTGCTCTGTGGCCACCATCGACTTTCTCTCGTTGAAGTCGGTCGCCCTGGTTGTCTCCAGCATCCAGGATTTTCGTCGGGAAGCTCTGGAGATCCGCCAGAACAGCCACACCCTCAAGCTCTACGCCGGCCCCTATACCGTCCCGGAAATCCACGGGTTGCTGAGAACGGTACAAGCCCTGCAGGAGGCCAATTTTCCTCGCTCCCAGCTTTATCAGATTCGCAGCTTCTTGGAAAAAGGCAAACGCACCGCCACCCTCAACTATCTCTATTTCCGCAGCCGCCTGGGCAAAAAGGGGCAGCCGCTGATGGAGGCTTTTGAGCGCACCTGGTGCAAGGCCAAAACCAACGACGGCCACCTTCCCCCCTGGATGTATGTTGAGCCACAGGTATCCTCGTCAACGCCAACCTATGAAACCATCTGGCGGGATCTGGTGGATTTGTACGCCTTTGTGCAAAAACAGCCCCAGGCCGAGGGTCGGCCCGTTCTGGCGGAGGTGGAGTGATGGTGAGACTGGCAGAGCTGCCCCAAGCGGGGCGAACGATCACCTCTATCCCTTTGAGGGCCACCCTCGCCTCTGCCCTGGCGGTGGGAGCCGGCGGCTCCAGCGGCTCCCTGGCGGATAAGCCCCTGCTCAAAGATGCCTTTGGCAGGCTGATCATTCCCGGCTCCCAACTGAAGGGGCGGCTGCGCCACGAGTGCGAGAAACTGGCCCGTGGCCTGGGCTGGGCCATTTG
>NZ_JANSIO010000128.1:0-1806 GCF_047462195.1 Synechococcus sp. R3-13
TGTTCAGGAGAGTTCAGCGTGAATGTATCAGGGAGCACGTGCTGGGTGGAGTTTTGGCGATTGCGGCCGCGATTGGCTTGGTGGTCTTGCTGTTGGAAGCGATTCGATATCGCCGCTGGGGATCCGTTCGCCGCTGGCAACCGGCAGTGGGGCTGGGCTTGGTGGCCTTGGCGGCGCTGGGGTGCTGGCTGGGTCAGTTGCCGGATCTGATCCCCCTGGCTTTGTTGTTGGGGGGCCTGGTGGGGGTGGGTTTACTGGGGTTGAGTGGCTGCGGTCGGGCCGGGCAAGGGCTGGTGGTGCTGTTGCTCAGTTTGGCGGCCTGGCAAAGTCTGGCTATCGGCTCCCCCAGTCGCATCGGCATTGCGGAGCAGCATGGAATGCTCTTTCTGTGGGGCTGCGGCCTGGGGATGGGCTTGGTGGGGATCCCTTTGCTGGGGGTCTTGGCCGAAACAGAAGCCCTGTCCTTGCTGATGGCGCTGGGCCAGGGGTGGAGCGGCATTGCCGCCTTAACCTGGGGATCTCGCCTGCTGGAGATGGGATCCCAGCCGGATCTCCCTTGGCAGGTGCTGTTGCCGGTGGGGCTGGCCGCCCTCAGCTTGGTGGCAGGCACTGTGCCGCTCTTGACCGCCGCAGAAGACTCCCCCGGGCTGCTGTCGGCAGTGGGGCATGGGGTGGGGTGGCTGGTGGCGTTGGCGCTGGCCTTGGCCTTGACCCGCAACGGCCTATACCAGGATCCCTTTTGGGTCTTGCTCTACGGGGTGGGGGTGCTGCTCTCGTGGGCCTTGCTTGCCTTGGAGAACCAGACGGGACGGGGGATCCCTGCGCCAGGGGAACCTGCTCATGTCAGCGGGCCGGAGGCTTTAGCCGGTCGCGTCAGCGTTGCCGAGCAACAAGGACGGCTGCTCTGGCGGGCCTGCGTGGGCCTAACGCTGGTGGGCGGAGGAGCGCTGCTGGCGCTGCGATTGGGGGGATCCTACGGGGCGGCGCTCTTGGGGCTGGGGTGTCTGGCTTTTCCCAGCCGCTGGGGGGCGATGGCAGCCCTCTTCTTGTCGGCCCGCCCTCTGCTGCAAAACCTGTTGCACCAGTTCAACCTGCAGGTTGCCGGGATCGACCTCACCCAACCCTATGTGTCGGCGGCGCTGTACCTGGGCATGGCGGCCATGGCGCTGGCGGCGCTCCTGCACTGGCTATACGGGCCAGACAAACCCCTGCAGACGGGGATCGCTCTGACGCTGGCCAGCCTGGCTCTGCCGGTGGGGGTGGGCTACTTCATTCACGCTCAGCCGCAAGCGGCCTTCCTGTTGGGAGCTTTGATGACTGCTTTGATCCTGGCGGCGCTGCAGCCCATCCTCCTGCAGCAGGAGGGAAGAGGGGCGGAATCTCCAGGGATCCATTCGCGGCAGCGGGACGGAGTCCTTGGTTTGGCTCTGGCCACGCTCGCCATTCTGGGATCCAACCTCAGCCGCGATTGGACGGTAACCGGCTTCCATGCCACCCGCCTGGAACGGGCGCTGGTGCTGGCCGGGGTGGTCGGGATCCTGGCGTTGATTCTCCTGCTCTGGCAAGGCTGGAGCCTATGGCAATCCAGGAGAATGCGCGCCCCCGCCCGCTGATGAAACCCGTTCCCTTGGGCACCCTCGGCACCTGGCAAGGGATCCTCGGCCCAGAACAAACCGCTGAGGCTCTGGGCAACCCCGGTGTGAAGGTGATCGGATCCCCGGCTCTGTTGACGTTGATCGAGCGGTGCAGCCACACCACCTTGCAGCCCTTCTACGAGCCGGAGGAAGCGGCGGTCGGGATCCGCTT
>NZ_JANSIO010000129.1:0-14548 GCF_047462195.1 Synechococcus sp. R3-13
TTGCTTTCCCCCTGTCCGCTGTTCCCGTTAGCGGGAACGTGCTCCGCACCGCTGTCGCGATCGAGTCCTATACGACCATCAATGCCGACGATCACCACCTCGGGAGAAGGCTGCTGAGGGCCACGCCAAGCGTACAGCCACTCCTGGGCGTCGCTCTCCATCCGCACCAACAAAGGATGCTGAGCGGAAAGGTTAAGCAGAGCAGCCCAACCCAAGCCCCAAGCCAACGCCCAGCCCAGCCGCCGCCGGGAGGGGGACAGTCGAGCCGGAGAAGTAGGGCTTTGGCCAGCGAGCAAGTGGGGGATAGAATCCGGCATACTGCAAAGTGCTCCGCAACCCCGACGCGAACGGCACTGCAGACGCGGAGCTAGTTGCCATTCTGGTAGCTGCCGAGGCCCCCGTTGCTGGGGGAAAACCGCAGCCTCAGTGGTGATGGTTGCGCACCCGCGCTGCTTCCTCAGGGCTAATGCCGAGGCGAGTGAGGTTGATGCGGCCTTTGTGATCGATGCTGCGCACCTTGACCACCACCTCATCCTCCACAGCCACCTCATCTTCCACCCTGCCGACGCGGTACTCCGCCAGTTGCGAAATGTGGATCATGCCCTCTTTGCCGGGCAAAAACTCCACAAAAGCGCCGATGGGGATGATGCGGGTCACCTTGCCCAAATACACCTGCCCCTCTTCCACCCGCCGCACCAGATTTTCGATCATCGCCCGCGCCGCCTCCGCCTGGCCGCCCACCGAGGAAGACACGGTGATTGTGCCGTCGTCGCTGATGTCCACCTTGGCCCCCGTCGCTTCGGTGATGCCGCGCACGGTCTTGCCACCGGGGCCGATGATCTTGCCGATGTCCTCCGGATCCACCTTGAACGTGAGCAGACGGGGAGCCGTTTTGGCCAACTGGGGTCGAGGCGCAGCAATCGTCTCCAGCATCTTGTCGAGGATGAACTCGCGTCCGGCCTTGGCTTGCCGGATGGCCTGTTCCACCACGTCAACGGTGATGCCGGTGATTTTCATGTCCATTTGCAGAGCGGTGATCCCCGCCCGCGTACCGGCCACCTTGAAGTCCATGTCGCCCAGAAAGTCCTCGATCCCCTGGATGTCGGTGAGGATGCGCACCTCGTCCCCCTCCTTGATAAGACCCATGGCCACCCCGCTGACCGGCGCTTTGATCGGCACCCCAGCATCCATTAGGGAAAGAGTGGAGCCACAGACGGATCCCATCGAGGTGGAGCCGTTGGAGGAGAGCACTTCCGACACCACCCTCACCACGTAGGGAAACTCCTCTTCCTTGGGCAGCACCGGCACCAAGGCCCGCTCCGCCAGCGCCCCATGACCGATCTCCCGCCGCCCCGGGGAGCGTGAAGGCCGCGTTTCTCCCACTGAAAAGCCCGGAAAATTGTAGTGGTGCATGTAGCGCTTCTCATCCACCGGGTGCAAGTCGTCCAGCTCCTGGGCATCGCCGGGGGTGCCGAGGGTGGTAATGGAAAGGACTTGGGTGAGGCCGCGATTGAACAAGGCACTGCCGTGAACCCTTGGGATCAAACCCACCCGGCAAGAGACCGGTCGCACCTCGTCCAGCTTGCGTCCATCCACCCGCACCCCCTCTTGCAGGATTTGCTGGCGCATCAGCTTCTTGAGCAGAGCCTTGAACTGGTTGTCCAACTCTTTGGGGTTTTCCAGAAGATAGAGCCGCAAGGGATCCCCCTCTGGCCGTTCCTGGATTTGGGCCTCCAGCTTGGCCTTGAGCTCCTCCAGTTGCTGTTCCCGGCTGGTCTTGTCCAAAAACTGCCTGAGAATGGAGCGAATGCCCTCCTGAGCCTGCTCTTCCACAAAAGCAATCAGCTCCTCGTTTTTGGGGGGAGGGGGCAGCTCTACCGGGGTGATGTTGAGATCCGCCAGGACTTGCTGTTGGGCTTTGAGCAGCTCCTGAATGGCCTCGAAACCAAACTCGATGGCCTCCACCACATCCTTTTCCGGCAGTTGGTTGGCCCCGGCTTCCACCATGATCACGCCATCGGCACAGCCGGCCACCACCAGATCCAGATCGCCCGCCTCAATTTCGGCATAGGTGGGGTTGAGGATAAATTCATCCTTGACCAAGCCCACCCGCACCGCCGCCACGGGGCCGTTGAAGGGGATGCGAGCACCGTGAATGGCCAACGAGGCTCCCAAAATACACAACACATCGGGCGGCACCGTATCATCTACAGAGAGGGTGGTGGCCACCACCTGCACATCATCCCGCAGCCATTCTGGGAACAACGGACGAATGGGTCGGTCTATTAAGCGAGAGATCAAAGTGGCCCGTTCCGGTGGCCGGCCTTCTCGCCGCAGATATCCCCCTGGGATCCGCCCCGCTGCGTAGAGGCGCTCTTCGTAATCGACCAACAAGGGCATAAAATCAACGCCAGGCCGGCCTGGCTGCCGTGTGGCGGTAACCAAAATCGAGGTTTCGCCCGAAGTCAGCCAAACCCCACACCCTGCCTGAGGGGCCATCAGCCCAATATTGATGTCAATTTCCCGCCCATAAAAGGAAATCGACCGAGTGTATTCTGCCATGTAACGCTTCGCCTTCTTTTTTTCTTGCCGCTATCGTAGCATTCTCCTTTTGCTCCTTTTCAGCCCCCGCTGACCGGAGGGATCAGGACGACTTCGTCTTCCGCCGATAGGGGAGTGTCGGCAGCTACAAAATTGAGGTTGAGACCGAAGCGCGTTTGGGAGCGCCAAGGAGCCAAGCTGGGGTAGCGCTGGATTAGTTGATCGCACAGTTGCCCGACGGTGGTACCGGGGCTCACCTGCAGGCACATCTCGGTTTGTCCGATTACTTCTTGATAGACGGCAAAGAGCTTCAGCGTGATGGGAAAAAGCTCATCGGAGGGCAAATTTTGGGCAGCAGCCATCGGTAGCGCTCCCACCTGCTTTGGACGGTCTTGTAAACCATCTTGGGCAAGCTTGGGCCTGGCCGTCCACCAGAATCCTCTGCCCATCTCCTACTCATCAGGGATCCCTACAGCCACAGAAAAATCGGCTCCGGGGAAAAGATGCCGTCTTTCAGATTCCAGTGAACTGTTCTTCTGGCTCTGGCCGGGGATCCGGGGCAAGGCTAGGGTAGGTCAAAAGCTTGCTTTGCAGTTTGCAGCCAACCGGCTTCTGTGCTGATGCTAGAGCCACTGACCCCCTCCCAAATCAGGGCCTACTTGGATCGGATCGGCTACGTTGGCTCCACCCAGCCCACCCTGCAAACCCTCCGCCAGATCCACCGAGCCCACCTGCTGAGGGTGCCGTTTGAAAATCTGGACATTCATCGGGGTCGCGCCATTTGCCTGGAGCGGGATTTCTTGTTCCAAAAAATCGTCCGAGAGCGGCGGGGCGGCTTTTGCTTTGAGCTGAACAGCCTGCTGGCCGCTGCCTTGCAGGGAATGGGGTTTTCGGTACACCTGCTCTCAGGACAGGTGAGCCGCGCCGTTCGCGCTACTCCGACGGAGTCCGATGTCCGCTTTGGACCTGAGTGCGACCACTTGGCTGTGCAGGTGAACATCGGCGATGAAGCCTGGCTGGCAGATGTGGGGTATGGGGATGCCTTTCGCGAACCGCTGCGGCTGGGGGATCCTGGGGTTCAGGCCCAGGCTGAAGGACGCTACCGCCTCACCCCTTGGCCAGGGGATCCCACTGCTTGCCGTTATTGGCTCATTCAGCAGGAACAGCCGGATCGCACCTGGAAAACTCTATTTCTTCTGGATCGGATCCCACGCTCCCTGCAGGAGTTCGAGCCCATGTGCCACTTTCACCAAACTTCGCCAGAATCGATGTTTACCCGGCTGCGCCTTTGCACCCTGGCCACTCCGACCGGACGGGTCACCCTCACCGCCCGCGCCAATGGCTCTTTCAAGTGGATCGAGACCACCCCAGAAGGCCGCTGGGAACGCCCTCTCAGGGATGAGAAAGAGTATGAACAACTGCTCGCCTGCGCCTTCGGGATCTGCCTTCCCCCATCTCCTGCCGCCGCTGGGGATCCCAGGGGAAAGGTTGCAAGACCCAAGCCCAATGACGTCTCAACAGAGCCCACCCAAATCTTCCCCAAACAAGGCTAGAACCCCTGCCAGTTAATGTCCCAGTTAATGTCAGAATAATGAGGTAGTGTTTCGTTATCCCAGTAACCGTTATGGATGCTGCCGCGGTCGCCGGGTTTGATGGCCAAGCTTTGGATCACGTACTCATTTTCGACACCACCCTGCGAGACGGGGAGCAGTGCCCCGGCGCCACCCTCAACACCGAAGAGAAGCTGGCCATTGCCCGGCAGTTGGCCCGGCTGGGCGTCGATATCATCGAAGCGGGGTTTGCCTATGCCAGCCCCGGTGACTTCGAGGCCGTGCAGAAAGTGGCCGAGCAGGTGGGAACGCCCGATGGCCCCGTGATTTGCAGCCTGGCCCGCGCCCTCAAGCCGGACATTGAGGCAGCCGCTGCAGCCCTAAAGCCCGCTGCCAAGCCCCGCATCCACACCTTCATCTCCACCTCCGACATTCACCTGAAGTATCAGTTGCGCAAAACCCGCGCCGAAGTGCTGCAAATTGCCGAGGAGATGGTGGCCTACGCCAAGTCCTTCGTGGACGATGTGGAGTTCTCCATGATGGACGCCACCCGCTCCGATCCCGAGTTCCTATACCAGGTGATTGAGGCGGCCATTCGGGCGGGGGCTACAACCATCAACATCCCCGATACCGTCGGCTATGTCATGCCGGAGGAGTTCGGCCAACTGATCAAGGGCATCCGCGAGAACGTGCCCAACATTAAGCAAGCGATCCTTTCCGTGCATGGCCACGACGATCTGGGGGTTTCGGTGGCCAACTTCTTGGAAGCGATCAAGCAGGGCGCACGTCAGGTGGAAGTGACGGTCAACGGCATTGGTGAGCGGGCCGGCAACACAGCCCTGGAAGAGTTGGTGATGGCCCTGCACGTGCGGCGCAGCTACTTCAACCCCTACTTCGGCCTGCCGGTGGACTCCGAGAAGCCCCTCACCCACATCAAAACTCAGGAGATCTATCGCACCTCCCGCCTGGTCTCTAACCTCACCGGCATGTTGGTGCAGCCCAACAAGGCCATTGTCGGCTCCAACGCCTTTGCCCACGAATCTGGCATCCACCAGGACGGCATGTTGAAGAACCGCCAGACCTATGAGATCATGGATGCCCAGACCATCGGCCTGCAATCGAGCACCTTGGTGTTGGGCAAGCACTCGGGCCGCAACGCCTTTCGCACCCGCCTCAAAGAACTGGGGTTCGAGCTGTCGGAGCAGGATCTGAACAAGGCCTTCTTGCGCTTCAAAGAGCTGGCTGACAAGAAAAAAGAAATCTCCGACCTGGATCTGGAAGCGATTGTTAACGACGAAACTCGCCCGGTGCCGGAGCTCTATCGCCTGGAGCATGTCCAAGTGGTGTGTGGCAATCGAGAGGCTCCCACTGCCACGGTGCGCCTGGTAACCCCGGAAGGGGAAGAGCGGGTGGACGCTGCCGTGGGCACAGGCCCGGTGGATGCGGTGTACAAGGCCATCAACCGCATTGTCAATATCCCCAACAAGTTAATCGAGTTTTCTGTCCAATCGGTTACTGCCGGCATCGACGCCATTGGGGAAGTCACCATCCGCCTGCGCCACGAAGACCGCATCTTTTCCGGCCATGCCGCCAACACCGACATCATCGTCGCTTCGGCCCAAGCCTACATGAATGCCCTCAACAAGCTCTACTCTGCGCTGCACGCGGCACGCTCGACGGCTGACCAGCGCGAGGCTGCTGCCCAGAAGATCTGAGGGAAGGGTTAGGGAATCCCAGTCGTTTCCAACAAAGCTGGGATCCTTCGCTGCTGACCCTCACCCCCAGCCCCTCTCCTCTTGGGGAAGAAGGGAGCCCACGCTCAACCTAACCCTGTTGCAAATGACCCTATGGGCTGGCCGAAGGGATCCCATCCGCAAACACCCGCCCGATCACTTCCTCGATGGGCGGGTCGGTTACCGTTAGATCCAGCACATCCAGCTCTGCCAAGAGCTTGGCCACCGTTTGGGTGAGCTGCTCCCGCTGCACCCACAGCCGCGCCTCACAGCTGCCCGGATCCCCGTCCGTACGCACCTCTCCATAGAGCTGCAGTTGGGCAACAGGGCAAGGGCGAGCCAATTTCAACCTCACCTCTCGGTAGGGGGCAAAGCGCTCCAGCAATGCCTCGAGGTCGCCATCGTACATGAGCTGCCCCGCGTTGATGACCAGCACCCGTTGGCACAGCGCAGTAATATCGGCCATGTAATGGCTGGTCAACAGCACCGTTGCTCCATAGCGGCGGTTGTAATCCCGCAGAAATTGCCGCACGCCGGCCTGGGCGTTGACATCCAACCCCAAGGTGGGCTCGTCCAAAAACAAGATCTGCGGGCGGTGCAACAGAGCCGCCAACAGCTCCGCCTTCATCCGCTCCCCCAAGGAAAGCTTGCGCACTGGTTGCTTCAGCTTGCTTTCTAGGTCGAGCAGCTCCGCCAGCTCCCCCACCCGCTCCCGAAACTCCTTCTCAGGGATCTCGTAAACGGCAGCGTTGATGCGCAAAGAGTCCATTGCCGGCAGATCCCAAATGAGCTGCTGCTTCTGCCCCATCACCAGGGTGATCTGCCGCAAAAACGCCGGCTCCCGGCGGTAAGGCACATGACCCACCACTTGCACCGTGCCGCCGGACGGATAGATCAAACCAGTCAACATCTTGAGGGTAGTGGTCTTGCCCGCCCCGTTGGGCCCCAAAAATCCCACCATCTCCCCCGGCTGAACTTGAAAGCTCACGGACTGCACTGCCGGGATGTGGCGATAGGTGCGGCGAAAAAAGTGGCGCAGGGTGCCAACCACTCCGGGATCCTTGACGGCCACTGGATAAACTTTGCTCAGGTTGTGGGCGGCAATGATTGGCTCCAACCGGGTCGGCACATCAGGCAACATCTACCCCCACCCCTACAAAACGGCCAGATCCGCTACCCCAACCCCAAGAACAGAGCTTCCAGAGCTGGGCATACCGGATCTGCAGAGGGCTATTTCTCAGTATCCGAGGGAAAGCAACGAACGAATAGGGGAACTACAGCAGTCCTACGTCCATCCCAGGCTTACCCGTGGCCAGCTCCACCTTCAGGATGCGGCCACCCGATTTCTGGATGCGCTGCTGTTCCCGAAACCAGTTCTCATAGGGCACCAGCTTGGTGAAGTAGGTATTTTGCAGCTCCCGCTGGGTGCGAATTCGGGTTTGGCTGGGCACACAGGCCGTGATCTTGAACATGCGCATGATATGGGATCCCCGCTCAACAACAAAATGGGCTATCTTGACCAGCAAAACAGGCGACTCACCCCAGAAAGCTCGCGTACTTCAGCTAGCACACCAGATCCCTGTGGCAAATCGCCCGCCGTGCTCGTTGAAGAATACACCTCCCCTGAGGCAATGACGCCGGGAGTTAGCTCAGGCCAGAGCAGATGTAATCGAAGTACACCCCCATTTCCTTGCCGGCCTCAGCACCCACCAGAGCGGCAGTTACCTCTTTCATGGCTTGGATGGCCTGGATGGTTGCCCCAATGGGCACTCCCAGGGAATTGTAGGTCTCCTTGAGCCCGTTCAGCACCCGCTCGTCCAGAATGGAGGGATCCCCGGCCAGCATGGCGTAGGTGGCGTAGCGCAGGTAGTAGTCCATGTCGCGGATGCAGGCAGCATAGCGACGGGTGGTGTACATGTTGCCGCCAGGACGGGTGAGATCAGAGTACAGCAACGCCTTGGCAGCAGCATCCTTGACGATGGTGGAGGCATTGGCCGCGATGGTGGCAGCCGCCCGCACCCGCAGCTCGCCTGTGGCGAAGAAGGCTTTCAACTTCTCCATGGCCGAGCTGTCCAGATACTTGCCTTGAACATCGTAGCTGTTGATTACAGCAGTAATTGCGTCTTGCATGATGAGCTTCCTAAATCCAAATCGACGAACAGCAAAGGGTTGTGCGGCAAAAACAATGAGGGATTAGCTCATTGCCCCCACCACAAAGTCGAAGTAGTAGCCGGCTTCAGCCGCATCGTCAGGAGAGAGCAGACCCATGGCCACCTGCTTCATTTGACGAATGCTCTCGGCCACCGCCGGAATGGGTGTGCCCAGGGAGTTGTACATCTCGCGGACACCCACCAGGCCGATCTCTTCAATCGGGGTGACATCGCCGGCAATGATGCCGTAAGTGATCAGGCGCAGGTAGTAGTCCATATCCCGCAGGCAAGTCGCCGTCATCTCTTCCCCGTAGGCATTGCCCCCCGGAGAAACAATGTCGGGGCGCTTCTGGAAGAGTTGGTCGGCAGCTTGTTTGACGATGCGCTCACGAGACTCGGTCAAGACTTGAGCAATGCGCAACCGCTTCTCGCCCGAGGTGACAAAGGACTTGATCCGATCCAGTTCCCCCGGGCTGAGGTAGCGGGCCTCCGCGTCCGCGTTCACAATCGATTTCGTAACAACACTCATGGATATCCATCCTCAAGTCGATTTTTTAAAGAGTATGACGAGCATACCCGCAAGTTATTTTCCGATATGCTTGCCGTCTGCCATCTCAGATCTTCACACTTCTTAAAATCTCTCCCAGAAAAGGGACAGTCCCATTCCCGCCCCGACAGGGCAGTTCCCTCCCCAAAGTCCGGCAAGAGAGGGGCTACAATCTCACTTAGACTCACTTAGAATGAAGGCTGAGTCGCCAGGGGATCCCTGCAGGCTTGGTTTAAGACATGCGTTGAGGTTGCGATGACGGATGCCTCTGGGTCAGAACGATTGAAGCGAGCGAAAGGTATTTCTGAGGGTACACCCTCATCTCTGCCGGATCACCTCATCCGGGCCACGGCGGCAGAAGGCAAAATTCGGGTGGTGGGCTTGGTGTCTACCCAGGCGGTACAAGAGGCACGGGAACGGCACAAGCTGTCCTATGTCGCGACGGTGGCTCTGGGGCGGGCCATGAGCGCAGCCCTGTTGCTGGCGGCCAACTTGAAGCGACGCCAGGCGCGGATTAACCTGCAACTGAAAGGGAATGGCCCCTTGGGCAACATCTGGGTGGATGCCGGCTTGGATGGCACGGTACGCGGGTATGTGAGCAACCCCGCCATTGAGCTTCCTCTCACTGCCGAGAGCAAGTTGGATGTGGGCCAAGCCGTTGGGCGCTATGGCTACCTCCATGTGCTGCGGGATCTGGGGTATGGCCAGCCTTACACCAGCGCGGTGGAGCTGGTTTCGGGAGAGGTGGGAGACGACATCACCTACTACCTCTCCTCCTCAGAGCAGATTCCCTCGGCAGTCCTTCTGGGAGTAAATCTCGACTCACAGCGGGTACGCGCCGCCGGCGGAGTGTTGTTGCAGCTGATGCCAGGGGCGCCGGCCAGTCTGATTCCGGAGATGGAGGCCCGTTTGGCCAAAGTGGAAGAGTTTAGCCCGATGTTGGCTTGCGGCGGCGGCTTGCGGGAGCTGTTGCAACTTTGCCTGGGCGACCTGGATCTGAAAATTGCGCCGGAAATGCGCACCATCCGCTTCTACTGCAAGTGCAATTCCGACCGGGTGAAGGGGGCTCTGCGCATGTTGGGGCGGGACGAATTGCTCGATATGATCCACACCGATAAGGGGGCAGAGGCAGTTTGCCACTTTTGCAACGAGGTTTATCGCATCTCAGAGGATGAG
Source organism: Synechococcus sp. R3-13 (assembly GCF_047462195.1). Lineage (NCBI taxonomy): Bacteria > Bacillati > Cyanobacteriota > Cyanophyceae > Synechococcales > Synechococcaceae > Synechococcus > Synechococcus sp. R3-13. Next base: position 9,698 of record NZ_JANSIO010000129.1, read on the forward strand.
CTGCGCTCGATTGTGGCGGAGATGTCGGCCACCCCCTAATGGCAAAATGATGGCCAACTACGGGATCCTCATTGTTTTCTGACACCTCTCGATGTTGTCTGAGCCCCCGGTTGAGTTGGTTGAATTATCGGTTGTTGTCCCCTGCAAAAATGAGGCGGATAACCTGGAACACCTGTTCGAACGCCTGCAACTTACCTTGGAGCCGCTGGGGATCCCCTACGAGATTATCTGCGTCAACGATGGCAGCCAAGACAACACGCTGGAAAAGCTCATTGCCTTCCATCGTCGGGATCCCCGTATCAAAGTGGTGAACCTTTCCCGTTGCTATGGCAAGGAGATCGCCCTTACTGCCGGCCTCGATCACGCCTCTGGTCGAGCTGTTGTTCCCATCGATGCCGACTTGCAAGATCCGCCGGAGCTGATCCCGGAGATGCTGCAGCAGTGGCGGCAGGGCTATCAGGTGGTTTATGCGGTGCGCCGCAGCCGCCGCGGGGAGAGCTGGCTAAAACGCTTTACAGCCAACGGCTTCTATTGGTTGATTGATCAACTCAGCCAGGTGCGGATCCCGCGCAATACGGGGGATTTTCGACTGCTGGATCGGCAGGTGGTGGAGGCAGTTAAACAGCTGCGAGAGCGCACCCGCTTTATGAAAGGGATCTTTGCCTGGGTGGGCTACCGGCAAACGGCCATTTTTTACGATCGCGCCCCCCGCTTTCGCGGCAAAACCCAGTGGAACTACTGGCGGCTGTGGAACCTAGCCATAGAAGGCATCACCTCTTTTAGCTCTTGGCCGTTGCGGGTGTGGAGCTACATAGGGTTGGCGATCTCGGTTCCAGCCTTTTTGTATGGCCTTTTTCTCATCATCCGCACCTTGCTCTTTGGCTCCGATGTACCTGGCTATGCCTCTTTAGCGGTGATGATCTTGTTTTTGGGCGGGATCCAGCTGATCAGCTTGGGCGTGATTGGCGAATATTTAGGCCGCGTTTTTGAAGAAGTGAAAGGCCGTCCCCTCTACCTGGTCAATGGCACCTTTGGGTTTGAGACCCCACGACCTTCCCCTGCCCTAGATTCAGTACCTACGCAAAAGCTAGGATGAAAAGTCATCTTTCAGAGTTTTGGATCCCGAGGCAACATAACTTTGGTACTCGCGTGTAAAGATATCTTTCATCTCTTCTGGAGATAGCTGGATCCCTTGGATTTTGGCGCGGGCGATGGCCTTCATCAGCTCGATATAGGCCAGGCCCAGAGAGAGAGTGAGGGTGGCTGCCGTAGTGGATTGGATAGCGCTGCCTACAATCCCCGGGCCGGGAATCATCTTCAGCAAGTTGGACACAATCGTTCGCCCGATTGCTGTTGTAATTGTAGTGCCTGCCAAAGCGGCTATCAAAGAGTAGTAAAAAGAAGGGGAAGCCTCGAAGCCAAAAATAAAGCTGATATTGGCAATCATGCCTGCTTGGGCTGTAACCAACAGAGGGGCATCTGCAAAGGGAAGGGGCACTGCCCCGATAAACGCTGCACTGGCCACATAGCCTGATACGTACTTAAAGGCAGCCTCGGCTTTGAGATCCACTCGCAGCAATTGCTGGCGGATAAAGGCAAGGCGAGCCACTTCCGGCAAAAGCTCTAGCGTGCAGCCAATTAGGTGCTCCAGCCCGTGGGCAGGAATGGTAATTTGCCGGTTAATCGCCTTGTTGCGGGCCAAAACGGGAACAATGTAGCGGACAGGCAAATTTTGATGCTGCAAATACCGGAAAAACTCGCTCTCTTCAGGATTGGGATATTCCAAGCATTGGGTTAAGACCAAGATGACGGGAACGTCTTTGAGTTCCAACTCCTTTAGCCATTTGCGTTCAACTTCCTCCAACCGCTTCAGTTCGTGGTGGAGGCAGTACCAAACAACATGGATGTGATGTTCAGGATCCTTAAAGCGCAGCTCCTCGATAAGCTGGGAAACCTCCAGGCGAACTTGCTGATTCTGTTCACCGTCTAGTTCCATGCCAGGTGTATCGTAGATGGTGATTGGGCAACCTGGCTTGGAATACTGACGAATGTGGCGGGTGACGGGGCTGCCAACACCGGTACGGGCCAGCTCATCTCTAAACACTGCATTGACCAAGGTGCTCTTGCCCACCCCGCTTTTGCCAATGACCAGGATGTTGCAGTGGCCCAACTCTGTCTGCGCCTCTAGGAGGTCCTTCTGTAGTATCTGAGACACCGAATTCCAGAAAGACTTAAAGGCTTCTGGCTTCTCGAGAGATTCAGAAGCTTCTGGGATGCCTCGGGCACGGTCAACAATTTGGCGGGTTAGGTCAGTCAGTTTCTCTAAGAAGGATGGGCTTTTCTGAGACATGCTTCTTGCTTCTTCCCCTAAGGCCGATAGCCCCACAAAGGTAGTTCAGGGCGGATCCTACTGCCAAGTTTCTTCCGATACCGGAGACTGACCTAGCCAAGAGCCAATCTGTCTGCGCCCTGATCCCACTCCAAAGGGATCTGCAACAACGGGCTTATTGAGAGTTATTCACAAGAGCCATTTTCTGCACTATGCTAGATTTGGAGATAAACACCCAAGGATCCCAGGCCCGCTATGGCGGGCAGTTTAGGATTCGCAGCTTCTCTTAACTTGTGCTGGAGAATTTTATGTCCGAAACTTCAACCCTGCGCCAGTCTTTCAACAGCGTGCGCGACAATCCTGTCTTGCTTGGCACTGAGATAACCCAGCCGGTTTGCGAGGGGATGAACGCCCTGCTGGCCAGCTTCCAGGGGCTGTATTTGCAGTACCAAAAGCATCACTTCGTGGTGGAGGGCACCGAGTTTTATCCGCTGCACCAGCTTTTCAAAGATCATTACGAGCAGGTGAGGGAGCATGTCCACGACTTGGGAGAGCGCCTGGAAGGTCTGGGAGGTGTGCCGGTAGCCACCTTCAGCGGCTTGGCCCAGCTCTGCTGTTTTACCCCTGAGCCGGATGGAGCTTTTGGGGCGCGGCAAATGTTGATGAACGACCTGGCGGCAGAGCAGGCCATCATCGATCTGCTGCGGCGACAGGCAGCCCAGGCGGAGAGCCTTGGGGATCGGGCCACTCGCTACCTCTACGAGCAAATCCTGTTGAAAACAGAGGATCGCGCTTTCCATCTCCATCACTTCCTGGCCAACGATAGCCTGGTCTTTGGCTTGATGAACGGCAGAGTCTAGCCAGAGGGTCTACAGGTGGGCTTGAGCCTGCCTAGCTTCCGGCCTCTGGCTTTTTTTTGAAAGGCTATTGAGAATTTGTTTCATCTCTTCACTATTCTTTACTCTGAGGTGCTGATCCCGGCCATGAACCCCGCCTTTCTGGACTCTGAGCGCGGCTATCTCTTGAACATTCCTCTGGGCGAGCGCTGGCGCGTTGGTCGGCGGCTGATGGAATTGGGGATCCCGGCGATTTGTACAGGAGATGGTCGTCTGCGGGTGGAGGTGAGTACTCCATTGGCTGTTCTACAGGTGCGCAGTGTGATCCGTCAGCACACAGCGCGGCGACAGGAGTTATTGGATGGCCTAGAGGTTTGTTGGCAGCTCAACACAGAGGCTGGGGGTCAAGATGAGCAAGTTCCCTAAGCAAGGAATCCCGTTTGAGTCGGAAGGCCGGTTTTTGGGATTTCTTCCCGATAAAGACGGCAAGCTCAAGTACCTGCGTTGGCAAGCCGGAGCGGACGTTTTTTCCGGCAAGATCCCCAAGTCTCTGCGCTCTGCCCTCTACCGCACCCTCAAACCTGGAGACACCGTGCAGATCTGTGGGGAGCGGGAGGTGGATCCGCACAAAGGGCGAGAGAAGTGGGTGCTTTACCGGGTGGTTCCCCTCGGAGAGAAGGCGGAGGGTATGTCTTTGACGACAGCTCCAGCTTCCGGGGGTGAGACGGAGCCGGTTGTCCCAAAGGTCAAAGGTAAGGTGCTGGTCTGCCAGAAATCCGACTGTTATCGGCGGGGGGCCGGAGCGGTGATGCAAGCCTTGAACTCCCATTTGGCCGCCTACTCCGGTTCGATTTGCGTGCAGGGGGTGGGCTGCATGAAAGATTGTAAACGGGGCCCCCATGTGGTGTTTATGCCCGACAAGGCTCGTTATAGCGGCGTTTCCCCCCAGGGGATCCCGGCTTTGTTGGAGCGGCATTTTCCGCTTTCCTCGCCGCAACCCCAAGAGGTTGAAGCAGCAGCTTCTTCCTAACGCCCATGGGATCCCCACCGGCGAACAGCTCTGTGAGGTAGGCACAAAATCAAAGGGTGCAGCAGGAGTTTTCCGGCAAACCTAGGCGGAGCGAGATCCGGATTGCCGGGTGGTACAAAGGATCCCTCCTGTGTGATGCTACAGACAGAGGCAGGCTAGGGGAGGGAACAAACCTTGCGGGTGGGGATCATCGGCACCGGCTACGCAGCTCGCTCACGGGCCGAGGCCTTGCGCAAAGATGGGCAAGTGCAGATTGTCGCTGTTGCCGGTCGAGCTCCCGACCGGAGCGATGCTTTTGCCGCCGAGTTGGGGGCCGTCGCCTATTCGGACTGGTCTTCTCTGTTGGGCGAGCAGCGGCTGGATCTGGTTTTTGTCAGCACCATCAATCGGGATCATGCCGCCATTGCCCGTGCTGCTCTGGAGGCCGGGATCCACACCGTCGTGGAATATCCCCTTGCCTTGAGCGCTGCCGAAGCACGTTCTTTGGTGCAATTGGCAGCCGAGCGGCAGGTGCTGCTGCACGTCGAACACATTGAGCTGATCAGCGGCGTCCACCTGTTGCTGAAACGAGAGCTGGAAGGGCTGGGCAAGCTCTTTGCCGTCCGCTACATTACCCTCACCGCCGCCCACCCCGCCCCCGACCGCTGGACCTATCG
>NZ_JANSIO010000130.1:0-3634 GCF_047462195.1 Synechococcus sp. R3-13
TGCTGGCAACCTAGCTCGGTGCCAGGCCCACCTCCACTCACTACACGCACGATACTGGGGTCTTACTCTAGCTCCTCTCCAGCTACACAAGGGAGGAGCTTTTGTTTTTCATGCCGTTTCACTTATCAACAGGCCAGCTCCCATCCCAAACAGCGCTGCATCACTTGACCCAATAGGTACAGGGATCCGCAGAGGACAGCCGGTGGCTCAGTGGGGGTTTTGGGCTTGAGCAGCTGTGCTCGAAAAGCGGAGAGATTGGGCAGTGCCCGTGCTGAGGCGAGATGAGGCTGCAGGGTTCGGGCCAGTTGGGCCAGTTGGTCGGGATCCGTCCCAGAGTGGCCAGCAATTGGCAGAGCGAAAAAGCAATCTCCTGGTCGCAGCAGGGTGCTGAGAATGCCCTGGACATCTTTGGTGGTGAGGATGCCCACATACCAGGTGAGGGGGCCGGGTTGATGCTCATCCAGATAGCGACGGAGAGCCTGGGCAGCGGGCAAGTTGTGGGCTCCGTCCATCAGCAACTGACGGGATCCAATCTGCACCCGCTGTAGGCGCCCCGGCCAACGGGTGATGGCAAATCCTTTTTCTACAGTGGCATCAGGGATCCGCCAGCCCTGTTGCTGTAGGGTTTCCACAACGGCAAGAGCTACTGCCGCATTGGTGAGTTGTACATCGCCGCTGAGGGGCAGGGTGAGGAGCTGCCCTCGCCATTGGGCGGTTTGAGGCTCTGACCATTGTAGAGGGTCGACCACCCTCAGGGGGCTTTGCAACTGCTCTGCCTTGGCTTGGATAACTGCTGTGACCTCTGGAGTTTGGGGTGCGCACACTGCCGGGATCCCTGGCTTGAGAATACCCGCCTTTTCAGAGGCAATTTGGGGAAGGCTGTTGCCCAAGCGCTGCCAATGATCCCAGCCGATGGAGGTGATAGCCGTTACCACCGGCTCGATCCCAGCATTGGTAGCATCCAGCCGCCCCCCCAGGCCCACTTCTATCACTGCCACATCCACCTTTTGCCGGCGGAAGTACAGCCAAGCGGCAGCGGTGATAACCTCAAACTGGGTGGGAGAAGCCTCGTTGGGGGTATAGGTTTGTAGGCAGTCTCGCACCTGGGCCAGCGCTTGGCTCCAGTCGTTGGCGGAAATGTATTCCCCGTTCAGCCAAATCCGTTCCCGCCAGTCCACCAAATGGGGAGAGGTGTAGCGGCCCACACGATAGCCTGCCGCCCACAACACGTGGCTGACCCAGGCACAGACAGATCCTTTGCCGTTGGTGCCGGCTACGTGGATGGCCGGGATCCCAGCTTGGGGCTGTCCTAGACGCTGCAGCAAGACTTGCATGCGTTCCAGACTGAGATCCACACCAAAATGGCCCAGGGACTCCAGAAAGGCCGGCCAATCCCAGTCTGGGATCTGGGACAGGGTTAGGGACAAGTTGCTCTGGTTCAAGCAAAGACTCCGTCTTGCCAGGGTAGGTGAGATTTGGGATTTTTTCTAGGGATCAACAATTCTAGAGGTTCACTACAAAAGCGTCACGGATGCCCGGCTGCTTGAGCACCTCTTCCAGGATCCCATCCGGCAGGGGATCGTCCAAGCTGAGCACCATGACTGCATCGCCGCGGATGATCTTGCGCCCCACCTGCATGCTGGCGATGTTGACATTGTAGGCTCCCAGCAGGGTGCCAATCCGTCCGATGATTCCCGGCATATCCCGGTGCAGGGTCATCAGCATGTTGGCGGAAGGGGGCACATTCACCGGGAACTCGTCGATCTGGGTAATCCGCACCTCTCGCTCCCCAATCAACGCCCCCGAAACCGAGCGGATCCCATTGGGGCCGTGGGCAATCAACGTCAGGGATCCGGAATAATCTTTCAAGGAGGGATCTCGGGTTTCCACCACCCGAATGCCCCGTTCTTTAGCCTCAATGGAGGCGTTGACGTAGTTGACCCGCTCCCGCAGCGCCAGCGTCAAAAGCCCTTTGAGGGCGGCAATGACGATCGGCTGCCCATCTTTTTCCGCCAGATCTCCCTGCAGGCGGATCTCCAACTGGTTGACGCGATCCCCCGCCAATTGGCCAACCAAGTTGCCTAGGGTTTCGGCCAAGTCCAGGTAGGGTCTGAGGTTTTGCAGCACCTCTGCCTGTAGGCCGGGGATGTTCACGGCAGAGCGGGCCGGCAGCCCCAGCAACACATCGCGGATCTGCTCGGCCACATCGATGGCCACATTCACTTGGGCTTCTTCGGTGGAGGCCCCCAAGTGGGGAGTGAGCAGGACTTCTTTGCCCAGGGAAAACAGCGGGGAGTCCTTCAGGGGCTCATTGGCAAATACATCCAAAGCCGCTCCGGCAATTTGGCCGGATTTCAGGGCTTCGTACAGGGCTTGTTCATCCACCAAACCGCCGCGGGCGCAGTTGATCAGGCGAGCGGTCGGCTTCATCATGCGGAAGGTTTCGGCGTTGAACAGGTTGGTGGTTTCAGGGGTTTTGGGAATGTGCAAGGTGATGTAGTCCGATTCCTGCACCAAAGTTGTGAAGTCCACCAGGCGTACCCCCAGTTGCTCGGCCCGCTCCACGGATAGATAGGGGTCATAGGCCAGCAGCTTCATCCCCATCGCCTTGGCAATCTGGGCCACATGGGATCCAATCCGACCCAATCCGACAATCCCCAGCGTTTTTTTGTAGACTTCTACGCCGACAAACTCTTGCCGATTCCACAGGCCCGACTTCAGAGAGGCATTGGCATCGGGTATGTGGCGGGAGAGGGCCATCATCAAGGCAATGGCGTGCTCGGCAGCGGCAATGGTGTTGCCCTCTGGGGAGTTGACCACCAGGATCCCGGCTTTGGTTGCGGCGGGCACATCGATGTTGTCAACGCCAACGCCCGCCCGCCCGATGATTTTTAAGTTCGTCCCCGCCTCGATTACCTCTCGGGTAACCCGTGTACCAGAGCGCACCATGATGGCATCGTAGTTGGGGATGACCGCGATCAACTGCTCTGGGGTGAGCTGGGTTTGCACATCCACCTGAGCGACTTGGGAGAGAATGTCGATCCCCGCCTGATCGATGGGATCTGTGACGATGACTCTGGGCATAAGCAGCGCTGGTCTAGTGGGATGGAGGGCAGTAAGAAGCAGGGATTAGCGCAAGTTGAGGTGGATCTCACCGGCTGAGCCAAACTTTGACCCAACCCCAACCGGCACACCTTAATCTACCGCGAAAGTCCGCCGGTCAGTCGAAGGCTCGCTTCTGTGGAAAGCTGCCAGCTCCCAAAGGTTCTGAAGGCCGACAAACCCATCGAGCTGGCTCGGAGGAGAAATGGGCGCACTAGGACAGGGATCCCACCGGGGCAAGATATTTTCCGTCTATGAGAAAGATGCCATTGGCAAACTGCACGCTGTAGGTGCCCAACAGCCGTCGCTGCAGGATCACCCCTTGCTCGTGCAAGCGGATCAAATGGGCCGGGCGCAACATCGGCATTGGGTCAGCCGTTTTTAGGTAAGGAGGCATCTCCACCACTTGAACCGTTGCCCCCACCGGCAGTAAACCTTGGGCTTCAGACATAATGGGAGTCCATCCTGCAGCCGTTTCTAGCTTAGGTGACATACTCCTGCACTCATGCTGATGCAAAGCGCTCCGCGCCGC
>NZ_JANSIO010000131.1:0-2214 GCF_047462195.1 Synechococcus sp. R3-13
GGGCTGGGCAATGTCCGGGCAGATGAGGTCGATGCCCGCCACATCCAGGCCGATGATCTGAGCTGCCCGTTCGGCAATGAAGGCGTTGTAGGGATGGATGATATCGGTGCAATCGACGGCGATGCCTCCGGTGCTCAGGTTGGCGGTGGATTTGAGGGTGCAATGTTCTCCTTTGGGCAGCACCGTATCCAGGGTGTAGCCTTTGCTTTCGAGGATACGCAGGGTCATGTCATCAATGCTAATTTGGGTCAGCACGTTTTCGTGGCCAAACCCCCGCCGCGGATCCCTGTTGACTTCGTCGATCAGCTCTTGAATGGTGGAGCGGCCATCTCCCACCACATAGGCTGGGATCCGCTTGGCCACAGCCACCAGCTTGTTGTTGATCACCAGCAGGCGGTAGTCATCCCCCACCAGGTGCTTTTCCACCAACACCACATCGGAGTATTGGCTGGCGGCATCGTAGGCGATCTCGGCGGCTTCCAGGCTGGTGATGTTGACGGTGATGCCCTTGCCGTGGTTGGCGTTAAGGGGCTTGATCACCACCGGAAAGCCCCCGACATCCTCGATGGTGGCTGCCAACTCGCTGCGGCGACGCACCGTATAGCCCTTGGGCACCGGGATCCCCATGTCCTGCAGCAGTTCTTTGGTGGCCCGCTTGTCGGCGGCCAGGTCGGTAGCAATGATGCTGGTTTTTTCAGTGGTGGTGGCTTCGATGCGCTTTTGGTAGACGCCGTACCCCAGTTGCACCAGGGATCCCTTGTTGAGGCGCAGATAGGGGATCCCGCGCAGGGCGGCCTCGTCCAGCAAAGCTTGGGTGCTGGGGCCGAAGCGGACATTTTCTCGGATCTCTCGCAACTCTTGGATGTCCAGCTCCAGGTCGCGACGGTAGTCTTCTCCGTCCACCAAAGCTTGACAGAGGTAGACTGCAGCTTTGGCTGCAAAGCGCCCGGCCTCTGCCTCCTGATACTCGAACACCACGTTGTAGGTGCCGGGGGTGGAGGTTTCGCGGGTGCGGCCAAAATCCACTTTCATGCCGGCCAGAGTCTGCAGCTCCAAGGCCACATGCTCCACCACATGGCCCATGAGAGTGCCCTCTTCCACCCGTTGCAAGAATCCCCCATAGCAGCCGCGGGAGCACTGGTGTTCCCACAGTCCCGGCAACAGGGCCTCCAACCTTTCTTTGAAACCCGGGATGGTGTTGGTGGGTCGCTCCTGCAAGTCTTCCAGATCAAGCCGCATTTGAATCAGCTTATGACGACGGATGCTCCAGTAGTTGGGGCCACTGAGAACGCGGATGGATCGGATGCGCATAGGGTCTAGGGGAAACAGCGGGGAAGGGGACAGATAACTTAGGGTCGTTTTAGGGTCGTTTTCAGGATGCCGGCGCAGGAAACTGCCAAGGACTACATCCCGCTGGCGCGACCAGCCCTAATCTACACTCCCTTTGCCAAGGTCGAGAAAGAGTATCCTTTAATACAATTCTTTCGGCAGGCGAGCAAGGTTAAGACAACGCAATGGATCCCGCTTGACCACATCGGTACAGTGGGGGGCAGACGGGTCTGCGGCACATGGAAAGAACCTATCTGCTGGGGTTGGGCTGGATCTTGGGCCTGCTGGTGCGGGCTTGGCCCCAGGCTGCCGGGTGGGGCTGGGGGATCCTGCTGGGATTGGGGCTGGCGGGATCCCTGCTGTGCCGGCGGCAACCGCGTCTGGCCCGCACTTGGCTGGCGATGGGTCTGGTGGGGTGTCTGGCTTGGAATTACCTGGGTTGGCGGCAGCCTTTTCCCGGGCCGACGGATATCAGCCTGTTGGCCCCCCAGCAGCAGATGAACTTGGTGGGCACCGTCCTCTCGGAACCTCGTCCCACCCGCAGCGAACGGCGGCAATTTTGGCTGAGAGCAGAGCAGGTGCTCAACGCCGACTCCACGGCCCGCCAGGTCAGCGGCAAGCTCTACGTCACCACCGGCCCTGAGGCCCTCCAGGACAAGGATCTCCACCCCAACCAACGGGTGCGCCTGACGGGATCTCTGTACCTTCCCAGTCCGGCCTTGAACCCGGGCAGCTTTGATTTTCAAGCCTACCTGCAGCGCCAGGGGGCTTTTGCCGGCTTCAGCGCCCGTGAGGTGATCCTGCAGCCGGGGGGAAGAGGTTGGGGGGGCTGGGTGTTGCGGCGGCGGGTGCGAGAGGCGTTCGTTGCTGGATTGGGGGAGCGGC
>NZ_JANSIO010000132.1:0-4156 GCF_047462195.1 Synechococcus sp. R3-13
TCAACCCTCCATATCCCACTCGTCATCTTTCTTTCTGCCATCCCCATCTGAACAAGCAACCCAGCTCCTATGTCTCGCCGCAACCGTGCCCCTCGTCGTGATGTGCCCCCGGATCCCAAGTATGGGAGCCGTCTGGTTACCATGCTGATCCGCAAGTTGATGATGAGGGGTAAGGCATCCCTGGCTGCCAGGATCCTCTATGAAGCTCTGGACATTGTGCGGGAGCGCACTGGCCAAGACCCACTGCCCTTGCTGGAAAATGCTGTTCGCAACGCCACCCCACTGGTGGAGGTGAAAGCCCGCCGGGTGGGCGGAGCCACCTATCAGGTGCCTGTGGAGGTGAGAGGAGAACGGGGCACTTCCCTAGCGCTGCGCTGGTTGGTGACCTTTTCGCGCACTCGTCCAGGTCGCACCATGGCCGCCAAGTTGGCCAATGAGCTGATCGATGCAGCCAACGAAACCGGCAGCGCCATTCGACGGCGGGAAGAGGTGCATCGCATGGCCGAGGCCAACAAGGCCTTTGCCCACTACCGCTACTGAACTAGCCTGGCGGAGCAGTGGAGACTTTTGGGATCCCTGTTCTGCCCAGCCCGAGTTCCAGCGAGGTGGAGAAAAATCGGCAAAAAAGATTAGAATTGTAAAGGATTTTTTAGTTTGCCCAAGTCGCAGGGCGACGAGGATTGGGAGGTTGACGTGGCACGCACAGTTCCCCTAGAACGAGTCCGAAACATCGGCATCGCGGCTCACATCGATGCTGGCAAGACCACGACCACAGAGCGGATTCTCTTCTACTCCGGTCTGGTGCACAAAATTGGCGAAGTTCACGACGGAACTGCGGTCACCGATTGGATGGCCCAGGAGCGGGAGCGGGGCATCACCATCACCGCTGCGGCCATCACCACCCGTTGGACTAAGCGGGATCCCGCAAATCCTTCCCAGCCCCTCTCCGGCGCACCGGAGTACACCATCAACATCATCGATACTCCTGGGCACGTCGATTTCACCATTGAAGTTGAGCGCTCCATGCGGGTGCTGGATGGGGTGATCGCCGTCTTTGACTCGGTGGGCGGCGTGCAGCCTCAGTCTGAGACCGTCTGGCGGCAAGCCAATCGTTACAATGTGCCCCGCATTGCCTTCGTCAACAAAATGGATCGCATGGGGGCCAATTTCCTCAAGGTTTACAACCAGATCCGGGAGCGCCTCAAGGCCAATGCTGTGCCCATCCAACTGCCCATCGGTGCCGAAGACGGGTTTTGCGGCATTGTTGACTTGGTGCGGATGCAAGCCCGCATTTATATGGATGAGATCGGCAAAGACATTCGTCCGGCCCCCATCCCTGAGGAGATGAAAGATCTCGTGGCAGAGTATCGGGCCAAGCTGGTGGAAGCAGTGGCCGAGACGGACGAAGCTCTGATGGAAAAGTACTTCGCCGAAGAAGATCTGAGCGAAGCCGACTTGATGGCGGGTCTGCGCAAAGGCACGATCAGCGGCCAAATTGTGCCCATGCTGTGTGGCTCTGCCTTCAAGAACAAGGGAGTCCAGATGCTGCTGGATGCGGTGGTGGATTACCTGCCCTCGCCTGTGGATATTCCGGCCATCAAGGGGGTGCTGCCAGATGGCTCAGAAGTGTCCCGCCGTGCCAGCGACGATGAGCCCTTCTCCGCCCTGGCCTTCAAGTTGATGAGTGATAAGTACGGGGATCTCACCTTTATTCGCGTCTACTCGGGGGTGTTGACCAAAGGTACTTATGTGCTCAACTCCACCAAGAACAAGAAGGAGCGAATTTCGCGGTTGGTGGTGCTGAAGGCCGATGAACGCTTGGACGTGGATGAGCTGCGGGCAGGAGATCTGGGAGCTGTGGTGGGCCTCAAGGACACCACCACCGGAGACACCCTCTGCGACGAAAATGCGCCGGTGATCCTGGAGTCTCTGTTTATCCCAGAGCCGGTGATCTCAGTAGCGGTAGAACCCAAAACCAAAGCCGATATCGATAAGCTCTCCAAGGCCCTGCAGGCCCTGGCCAAGGAGGATCCCACCTTCCGCGTGTCTGTGGATCCCGAGACCAATCAAACCATCATCTCTGGGATGGGCGAGCTGCACCTGGAGATCTTGGTGGATCGGATGCTGCGGGAGTTCAACGTAGAAGCCAATGTTGGTAACCCACAGGTGGCCTACCGCGAAACCATTCGCAAGCCGGTTAGCCGCGTGGAAGGCAAGTTTGTTCGCCAGAGTGGTGGCCGCGGCCAGTACGGCCATGTGGTTATCGACCTAGAGCCGGCGGAGCCGGGTACAGGATTTGAGTTCGTTTCCAAGATTGTGGGTGGCGTTGTGCCCAAAGAATACATTGGGCCAGCCGAGCAAGGGATCCGAGAAGCCTGCGAATCCGGTGTGCTGGCGGGCTATCCCCTGATTGACATCCGCGCCACCCTGGTGGATGGCTCCTACCACGAGGTAGACTCCAGCGAAATGGCCTTCAAGATCGCCGGTTCGATGGCTCTGAAGGAGGCCGCTCGCAGGGCAAGCCCTACCCTGCTGGAGCCGATGATGAAGGTCGAGGTGGAAGTCCCTGAAGCCTTTGTGGGGGATGTCATCGGGGACATCAACGCCCGCCGCGGCCAGATGGAGGGGATGAATACAGAAGGCGGCATTACCAAAGTCAATGCCAAAGTTCCCTTGGCGGAGATGTTTGGCTATGCCACCGACATTCGCTCCAAGACCCAGGGTCGAGGCACCTTCACGATGGAGTTCAGCCACTACGAGGAAGTTCCTCGCAGTATCGCCGAAGCCATCATTGCCAAAAACAAAGGAAATGAGTAGCTGACTGAAACCAAAAAGGAAGTGATGATTCATGGCACGCGCTAAGTTTGAACGCACCAAACCCCATGTCAACGTTGGCACCATCGGCCATGTTGACCACGGCAAGACCACCCTGACGGCTGCCATCACCACCACCTTGGCTGCTTTGGGTCAGGCCACAGCCAAAAGGTACGATGAGATCGACGCAGCGCCAGAGGAAAAAGCTCGCGGCATTACCATCAACACCGCCCACGTCGAGTATCAGACTGCCAACCGTCACTACGCCCACGTGGATTGTCCCGGCCACGCCGACTACGTGAAGAACATGATCACAGGCGCGGCTCAGATGGATGGGGCCATCTTGGTGGTGTCTGCAGCTGATGGTCCCATGCCCCAAACACGGGAGCACATCCTGTTGGCCCGTCAGGTAGGGGTGCCCAGCTTGGTGGTCTTCCTAAACAAAGAAGACATGGTGGATGATCCAGAGTTGCTGGAGTTGGTGGAGCTGGAAGTGCGGGAGCTCCTCTCCAAATACGACTTCCCCGGCGACGACGTTCCCATCATCAGAGGATCGGCGCTGAAAGCCCTAGAAAGAATGACCGCCAACCCCAAAACCCAGCGGGGCGAAGATCCTTGGGTGGACAAAATTTATGAGCTGATGGATGCGGTGGACTCCTACATTCCCACGCCTGAGCGGGATGTGGACAAGCCCTTCCTGATGGCTGTGGAGGATGTCTTCTCGATTACTGGTCGGGGCACGGTGGCCACGGGCCGGATCGAGCGGGGCCGCATCAAAGTGGGCGAAACGGTGGAATTGGTGGGCCTGCGGGAAACTCGCTCCACCACTGTTACTGGCCTGGAAATGTTCCAAAAAACCCTCGATGAGGGGATCGCCGGCGACAACGTTGGTGTGCTGTTGCGCGGCATTCAGAAGAACGAAGTGGAGCGCGGCATGGTGCTGGCCAAGCCCAAGACCATTACTCCTCACACCAACTTCGAGTCTGAGGTGTATGTCCTCAAGAAAGAGGAGGGAGGTCGCCACACGCCCTTCTTTGCCGGCTATCGTCCTCAGTTCTATGTGCGCACCACCGATGTAACCGGCACCATCTCTTCCTTCACGGCTGATGACGGATCCCAGCCAGAGATGGTGATGCCCGGTGACCGCGTCAGGATGACGGTGGAGCTGATTCAGCCCATCGCCATTGAGCAGGGGATGCGCTTTGCTATCCGCGAGGGTGGCCGTACTGTCGGAGCGGGTGTTGTCTCCAAGATCCTGAAGTAAGCTGCTTTTTCCTGGCAGGGATTGAGTGCCGACGGCCCCAGACCAACTCAGTTGCGATAGTGGCGCGGAGCACTTTCC
>NZ_JANSIO010000133.1:0-3155 GCF_047462195.1 Synechococcus sp. R3-13
TCCGCAACGCTGACGCGAAGACGCGACCAACGGTTTAGGTGTGGGCACAGTGTTCTGAGTTTGAGTGGAAATGACGATATGTCCATTCCCAAGCCGTTCGCGCCAGTGGGACAGAGTCCTTGGGGGGTAGCTCCCTCTGGGAGAGAAGCTGGGGGTGAGGGGGATCTGTCTCGAAGTAAACTGATCTGAAACGGCTAGGGGGTCTTCTCCGGCGAGGATTCCCCTGCCATGACCACAGCCCCCATGTCCCCCAACAGGCGGGACTGGTTGCGCAATACCCCCAGCAAATTAAGCCGGCTGGCCCGTCGCACAGGATCCGGATCCATCACCAGAACGGCTTCAAAAAACTGGGCTACCTGAGGGGCTGCCGCTTGCAGAGCTTCCACCAAGGGAACAAAATCTCCCCGTAAGGCCGGCTCCACCCCCAGACGATAGATTTTCTGGCAAGCCTCGTACAACTCCCTTTCTGCCGCCTCCTGCAACTGGTCGGGATCCACGGCAGCTGCCGGATCCACCACGGCGTAGTCCAAGTCCCCTTGGGCTGCCAGGCGGGCACAGCGATTGAGGGTGGGATAGAGATCCGCCAATTCCCCGGTGGCCCGCAGGTGTTGCAGGTACTCCGCCCGCAGCAAAGTCAAGGGCAGGTTGCCCAGGGCCCGCATGGTGAGCTCGGCCTTCTGGGGATCCTCGGTTTTGACGGACTCTGGATCCCCCACTACGGCCCTGACCAAGTCGTAATCAATCCGCTTTTCCTCCTGCAAAAGGGTCTGTATCCGTTGGGCCAAAAACTCCTGCAAGGCTCGCAAGGTGTGGACATCGCCAAAGGCATAGTCCTGCACCACGCTCTGCAACAGCAAGTTGAAGTCAAAAGTCCAGCCGGCATCCCAGGCAACCAGCACCAGGCTGTTGGCGGCCCGCCGCAGGGCAAAGCGATCCGAGGAGCCGGTGGGGATCCGCCCCAAGCGAAACATGCCCACCAAGGTATCCAGGCGATCTGCCCAGCCCACCACCCGCCCGGTCAAGGAATTGGGCAAAGCGTCCCCCGCCCCCAAAGGCCAGTAGTGCTGCTCGATCCCCTCGGCTACCGCCTCCGGTTCCCCATCCTGCCGAGCGTAGTCGGCCCCCATGATCCCCTGCAGCTCCGGGAACTCGTACACCATTTGGGTAACCAGATCCGCTTTGCACAGTTGGGCGGTGCGCTCCACCAGCGCTTGTTCCTGGGCATCCAAGTTCAGGGCAGCGGCAATGAGGCGGCTGATGTGGCGGATGCGCTCCACCTTGTCCCGCATGGAGCCCAGCCCTTCGGCAAAAGTAACCGCCTGCAGGCGTTCCACCCGCTGCGCCAAGGGGATCCGCCGATCCTCCTCGTAGAAAAAGCGGGCATCCGCCAGGCGCGCCCGCACCACACGGCTGTTGCCTGCCCCGATCCGCTCCGATTGCCGGGGGTCGCCGTTGGAGATGGTGATGAAATAGGGCAGCAATTTTCTGGGATCCCGGCCATCCCGTACCGGGAAATAGCGTTGGTGGATGATCATCACCGTCTCGATCACCGCAGGGGGCAAGCGCAAAAACTCTGGCTCAAAGCGCCCCAAAACCGCCGTCGGCCACTCCACCAAGTGCACCACCTCCCGCAGCAAAGGAGCAGGGATCTGGGCTTCCCCATTCACTTGCCTGGCCAGCTTGGTCACCTCAGCCTGAATGTATGCCTCTCGCGCTGTTGGATCGGGGCTGACCCCCGCCTCTTGCATTTGCTGAACGTAGCTCTCGGCCCGCTCCAGGACAACCTGCTGGGATCCCAAAACGCGGTGCCCCCGGCTCACCCGCCCCGCCACCAAGCCCGGCATGGAATTGTCCTCGTGGGTCGGCAGCAGCAAAGGCAGCACCTGATCATCCCAAAGGGAGACCAGCCAGCGAATGGGGCGCGGAAACTTCAGATCCCCGCAGGCCCAGCGCATCAGCCGTTCCCCACTCAAGTTGGTAATCCAGGCGGGTGCCAGTTCCTGGAGCACAGCTGCTGTTGGCCGGCCTCGCACCCGCTGCACCGCAAACACAAAGGATCCCTTGCCCACTTGCCGGATTTCCAGGCTGCCGGGATCCACCCCTTGTTTTTGGGCAAATTTTTCCCCGGCAGGGGTGAGCTGGCCATCTTGGTAGGCGACCTGAACCGGCGGCCCCTTCACCTCCAAAGTGCGATCCGGCTGCTGGGTGGGCAACCCCTGCAACAGAACCGCCAGGCGGCGCGGCGTACCGAAAAGCTGCATCTGCTCCGCTTGCAGATGAGCCTCCGCCAAAGAGGCCGGGATCCCGGTTCGCCACTGCTCTAGGGCCGAATCCACAAAACTGGCCGGGAGTTCCTCACAGCCGACTTCCAGCAAATAGGCAACCATACTCCTGTGCTCCGTAGGGTACCATCCCCACTTCCTCAATCAACATAGTCTATGGCTCTAAGCCTCCCTCCTGGCTCACGATGGTTCCGAAGCCGGGGTATCCCAGTTTACCAGGGGAGCTGGGGCGGAGTTGAGACAAGAGCTCAAATCCGCCAGACAACACCCCAATGCCATCCCTGTCAAGTGGGCTCTGCGGCCGCCAGAACCCCATCTCCTTGGCGCAAGGGATGAGCTGAATCCCGCGGCAAATGCGCCACGATGATGGGAAGGCTGGGTCGGTTGCGGGCGATGGTCTCCGGCTCTCGGCCCAGGCGCGACCGGTTGCCGGTTTCACTGGGAATCAACACCAACACATCTCCCGGCTGCAGCGCTTTGAAGGCTTCCGCCACCACCCCCCCCTGCACCCGCTGAACCGGCAAGTGGGCATAGCTTTCTGCCGGCAAGGCTGGGGAGCTTTTCCGCCCAGGTCGGGTTTGCACCAGCAGGATCTGCAAACCTGCTTTCAATTCGCCGGCCAGCGTTTGTGCCAGCCCAATGGTCTGCTGCAGGGATCCGGGAGAGACCTCCAGCTCCGGTGCAACCAAGAGGATGCGGCGCGCCGTCTCGATGGGTACCGGAAACCGCGTAATCAAGACTGGGATCCCCACCTGCCGCACCACCGCGTCAATGATGCTGCCGAAAAAGTTCTCCGCATAGGTGGAGTAGCCCTTCCAGCCCAGGATCACCAAGGTTGCCTGCCGTTCCGCCGCCGAGCGAATGATCCCTTTT
>NZ_JANSIO010000134.1:0-2942 GCF_047462195.1 Synechococcus sp. R3-13
AAACGAGAAAATAGATGTCGGTACTGCTTTAAGATCAACACGACCTAGCTTAGGGCAGCGCCGAAGAACTCCACCGCTTCTGCCAACACGTCTAAAAAGCGATCCACCTCCGCCAACGTGTTGTACAGGTAAACACTGGCTCGGGCAGTGGACTGTACTCCCAAATAGCGATGGAGGGGCTGAGTGCAGTGGTGCCCCGCTCGAACGGCAATGCCTTGCTCATCCAGCAAAGTAGACAGGTCATGGGGATGGACAGCCTCCACCGAAAAGCTAACCAGCCCTGCCCGTCGCGCCGGATCCTTGGGGCCATAAACCGTAATACCCGCTATGCGCTGGATCCCGTCCAACAGGTGGGTAATCAACCTTTGTTCATGGGCATGAACCCGCTCCAGACCGATCTGGCTCAAGTAATCTACGGCTGCCCCCAGCCCCACCGCCTGGGCAATCGCCGGCGTACCAGCCTCAAATTTGTGGGGGATATCCGCATAGGTGGCGTGATCCCAGTACACATCGGCGATCATCTCTCCCCCACCCAAAAAAGGGGGCATCGCTCGCAGCAGCTCCCGCCTGCCGTAGAGGACGCCAATCCCCGTTGGGCCACACATCTTGTGCCCCGAAAAGGCCAGCCAATCGCAATTCAGCGCCTGGACATCCACAGGCATGTGGGGCACGCTCTGGCAGGCATCCAGCAAAACCTTGGCCCCGTAGCGATGGGCCAGCTCAGTCATCTCCTGGACGGGATTGATGGATCCCAGCATGTTGGAGACCTGGGTTACCGCCACCAAGCGGGTGCGGTCGCTGAGCAAAGACCGGTAGTGCTCCAGATCCAACTCTCCCTCTGGCGTGATCTGGATGAACTTGAGGTGGGCTCCCGTCTTCTGGGCCACCCATTGCCACGGGATTAGGTTGCTGTGGTGCTCCATCACCGAGAGGACGATCTCATCCCCCCGCTCCAGATGGCTCAAGCCCCAACTGTAGGCCACCAGATTGATGGCTTCGCTGGCATTGCGGGTGTAGATGATCTCCTGAGGAGAAGGCGCGTTCACAAACCGAGCGATCTTTTCCCGCGCCCCCTCATAGGCATCTGTGGCTTCGTTGCTCAGCGTATGGACCCCACGATGCACGTTGGCGTTGCAGTGTCGACAGTAATGATCCATCGCCTGCATAACCGCCAGTGGCTTTTGAGAAGTGGCGGCATTGTCAAAGTAGATTAGCGGGTGGCCGTTGACCTGGCGCTGCAAAATCGGAAAATCTGACCGCACCTGGGCAGCCAGATCGAAAGAATGGTCAAGCTTGAGAGAAGAAAGGGGGGATACCGCCATGGTCTGCGCAAAAAGCCTGCTTCCCTCAGTATGACATCGCTTCCGGCCAGCCTTCGGCAAACCCATCCGCCCAATCCCTTCCAGCATCCAGGGATCCCTTCCGCCCTGACCTGAAAGCGAAACTTGTCACAAAATGTAACTTTGTGTTAAGTTTGGTTACAGCAACCAATACGAGGTATTAGCAATGCAATCGTCTCCCAGAATCCCTTCTCGTCTGGACTCCGCTTCTGTTGCCCAGTACTACGACACCACCAACGACTGGATTCCGGGCTGGACGGAGCAAGCGGAGCGTTGGAATGGACGCTTGGCCATGTTGGGCTTGGTGATCAGCATTGCTACAGAAGCGGTGCTGGGCCACAGTGTTTTTGCCAGCACTCTCGCCCAGTGGCTAGGTCTGCAATAACCTGCAATAATTTGTCGAAGAACTTTTCGGTAGAGCCACATTGGACATCTCACAGACTTTCTCTTCGGCTTTGAGATGTTACAGCTCTACCCTTTTTGGGAGCTTTTTCACCCTTCAATCCCTATCTCGACAGTCCGATGATGCTTGACAATCCCTTCCTCCCCTACATTGCCGTCATGGTGGCCGGGTTGGTGGCTGCTGTTGTGATTGGTTCGATGGCTTTCTTCAACTCCAAGCGCCCTGCCGGTTGGGAGAGTGCCAGTCGCCCGCGGTATGTGCCGCAGTACGGTCAAGATGGCGATACCCCGCCGGAGTGGGAGATTGGCTGGACGGAGAAGGCGGAGCGATGGAACGGACGGCTGGCCATGCTGGGGTTTGCCATCAGTGTTGTGGTAGAGGCCATAGTGGGCCACAGCGTGTTTGCCTCTGCACTGGGGATCCGCTGATCCCAGTTGAAAGCTGTCCGGCGCCCAGTCGTCTCGAGGAAATAAAGGCGGAAGCTATGGAAGCCTGCTTTTTCCTCATGCGTGCTCTTTGTCTTTGCCGTGCAGTACTACCTCGCTTATCTCCTGGAAAGGCTGTACCCAAAGATCGGTGCCTCCTCCATTCGGTTGGTGTCTAGCCATCTGTTGCCTGTCTAATATGATTCTCAAAGGTGAGACGTGCTGGAAGCTCAGAAAGGTTCATAGGGATACCCACAAGCTTGAGTGTCTTGAAAAATAGATGGAAGTTATCTACCTTGTCACAGCGGAAGTAACAATCAGAGCTCTTTGTTGACCTAGACCCTGAGATAAACTCCAGGCGGAATACGTAACCATCCTCACTATCAATGCACAGCTTAATCTCTTTGATAGCCTGGATCCTAAATAACAATCGCTCTGAAGAACCGAAATCCTCGACTCTAACGTACTCCCTACTTATGGCAACGCATCCAAATGAAACCTCTTGTCCACGCTCAATTGCTTCTCTCATGCCTTTCCAGCGCGTGGAGCAAATGTAGCTGGCTACATACCTCATCAAAGGCAAAGACGGGGAAGATATAGATACGACAGGATTTCCTTGGCAATTGATGTAGTAGCTGTAGTATGGGTAGCATTCTGATTTGACAAAACCGACACTCTTCTTTCTGAAGTCCACGTTCACTGAGACAATTTCGTTATACCTATAGGCAAGTCTGTTCTGCTTTCCTAGGTTGTGTTGATCTTTCATTTGAGCCA
>NZ_JANSIO010000135.1:0-1320 GCF_047462195.1 Synechococcus sp. R3-13
TGGGGGCCATCCAGGATTACCACCAGGCTTTGGCGCTGGGGGTGGCAGTGGCCGAGGCGGATATCCGCCGAGATCTGGCGCGGGCCCAAATCCAGACGGGAGATCTGCAGGCGGCCTTGGAGCAGTTGAACGAGGCGGTGCGCTTGCAGCCGGAACGGCGGGATCTGCGCCAAGAGCGAGCTGAGTTGTGCCAACAGCTGGGCCGGTGGCCAGAGGCCATTGCCGACTACGACGAGGTGTTGCGGCAGGATCCCCAGGACTGGACGGCTTGGCTGGGACGGGGCATGGCCCATGGACAGGTGGGCAACTGGGATTCCGCCATTCAGGATCTCAGCCGGGTTTTGCAGCAGGATCCTGACCACAGGGAAGCGCTGTGGCACCGAGGACAAGCCCTGCAGCAGTTGGGTCAGACCGAAGCGGCCTTGCAAGATCTAAACCGTCTGCTGCAGCGGGATCCCCAACACAGGATGGCCCGCTTGGCCCGCGGCTCTCTGTTGTTGACGTTGGCAGTGCGCGGCACCGATGGCCCTACCAACCGTGCGGAGCAGGATCGCGTCAGCGGGACGGAGTCCTTGGAGCTGGGGTACTACGCGCAGGCTGAATCCGACTTCGACCAAGTCATCCAGGAAGAGGCCCAAGACGGGGAACAGTCCCGGCAGCTCTATCTGGAGGCCCACCTGAAGCGGGCCCAAGTCCGCCGCCTGCGCCACAACCTGGAGGGGGCAATAGCCGATTGGGATCGGGTCTTGGAGCTGGCCAGCCCAGGGGATCCAGAAGTGCTGGTCACCGAAGCCCTGTTGTATCGGGGCTTGTGTCGCCAAGAGAGGGGGGATCTGGCTGGGGCGTTGGCCGATTTCACGGCGCTGATCCAGCAGCAACCGCAGGCTTCTCAGGCTTTTGCTTTGCGGGCAAGGGTGCATCTGGCTTTGGGGGATCAAGAGGCGGCATTGGCGGATCTCAACCAAGCTCTGAGCCTCGACCAGAAGTGGGGGGTGGCCGATGCTGCCCTGGCCTACCGTCAACGGGGGGATCTACACCGGCAGGCCAATTGCCCTGAGCTGGCCATTGCCGACTACACGCAGGCCCTGGCCTTGAACCCCCAGGAGCACTCTGCTTTGCTCCACCGAGCTCTCCTGTGGGATGGCGAGGGACAGACGGACAAAGCGATAGAAGACTACACCCGACTGCTGCAACTGGAGCTGGATCCCCAGGAGCGGGTCTGGGTTTTGAACAACCGCGGCTGGGCCTACGCCCAACAGGGGGATTTTTCGGCGGCCATCCGCGACTACGACCAAGCCATAACACTCTGCACTGCTGACG
>NZ_JANSIO010000136.1:0-7990 GCF_047462195.1 Synechococcus sp. R3-13
AAAAAGGGCTTTTCTTCCTGAATGTCCTCCTGTTTGGCGAAAATCCCATCTCGGCGCAGCCGTGCACGAACTTCGGTCAAGCTGTTGGCCACCACCGTCAGGCGTACCGGCTGACCGGCCTTTAACCCCCGAACCTTGTAGCGCGGC
This sequence comes from Synechococcus sp. R3-13, assembly GCF_047462195.1. Classification (NCBI taxonomy): domain Bacteria; kingdom Bacillati; phylum Cyanobacteriota; class Cyanophyceae; order Synechococcales; family Synechococcaceae; genus Synechococcus; species Synechococcus sp. R3-13. The sequence goes on from NZ_JANSIO010000136.1 coordinate 148, forward strand.
ATGGCTGTACCCCCGGCTAGATCGCTCTAAATAACGAAATGGCTTTAAATGTTTCGCAGGTGCAAAAGAAAAGTCAGCCCAAACCTTGGGCAGATCAACAATCTCTCAGCTAGAGCTTAGCCACAAATCAAGTCAGCGGCTAGAGATCGGCAATGAACCCTCACCCCGGGATCCCAGCACTGCCTGGTGGCAACGAGGTTTAGCGACGGGCGGCAACTGCTGGTGGCCGCTGTTGCTGGGCAGCCGCGGCTGGCGAGGGCCCGGTAACGTTGCCCAAAAGCCGTTGCAACTCCTCGGGGCGAGAGGTCTTAGACATGGCCGTATCGAAGTCGATCTTGCCCTGTAGGTAAAGGTTAGCCAGATCTTGCTCCAGCGTTTTCATGCCCTGCTTGCCCCCCGTCTGGATAGCCGAGTAGATCTGGGCAGTTTTGCCCTCCCGAATCAGGTTGGCAATGGCCGGCGTCACCACCATGATTTCCTGCACCAGCACCCGTCCAGGCTCTCCTGGCTTGGGATTGAGGCGGCGGGCCAGAGTTTGGGAGAAGACGGCCTTGAGGGAGTTGGAGAGCTGCACGCGAATCTGCTGCTGCTGCTCGGGCGGGAACACATCCACCAAGCGATCCACCGTCTGGGCGGCAGAACTGGTGTGTACCGTGGCAAAGCAGAGGTGGCCCGTCTCGGCGGCGGTAATGGCCAACTGGATGGTCTCCAGATCCCGCATCTCCCCGATCAGGATCACATCCGGATCCTCCCGCATCGCTGCCCGCAGGGCATTGGCAAAACTCTTGGTGTCTTCCCCCAGTTGCCGCTGGTGGATGATGCTGCGAATGGGGGTGTAGATATACTCGATGGGATCCTCGATGGTGAGGATGTGCTCGGCCCGCTCACGGTTGATCATGTCGATCATGGAGGCCAGCGTAGTCGATTTGCCAGATCCCGTTGGGCCGGTTACCAGCACCAAGCCCCGCGGCAGGCGAGCTGCTTCCTTACACACATCCGGCAGGCCCAGCTTGTCGATGTTGGGGATCTCAGAAGCCAGGGCCCGCATGGCGCAAGCATAGGTGCCGCGATCGCGGTAGACGTTCACGCGGAAGCGCCCGATCCCCCGCACCCCATAGGAGCAGTCCAGTTCCCAGTTTTGCTCCAGCTGCTTGCGCTGGTTGTTGTTCAGCATGCTGAAGATCAACCGCTGCACCTCCTCTGCCGAGAGAGGCTCATGCTCTGTCGGCTCAAGGTGACCATTGATGCGGAAGTAGGGGGGCAAACCCGCCGAGATATGAATGTCGGAACCGCCCTTTTGGACGATTGCTTCCATGAGGTCTTCGATCATCAGTTGGGGCATAGGGTTGGGTTCTCCAAAGGCGAGTAGAACTGTCTATCAAAAGAGCCGCCGGCCAAAGCCATGTGAGAAAGGCAACTGTATAGGACTGTTATAGTCGGCACCCCAACATCGTCAAGTGCCAAGCCGACTTCCTAAAACTTCGGGGTCAGGCAATAGGGGCAGTCCATCCAGTCCACATGCAAGGCCGCGCCACAGTTGCGGCAGGTGCTGAGAGCCTTGGCACGGGCCTTCAGCTCGCTTTCCAGACCCTTGTCGGTGAGGGTCACCCGATCCACCTCCTCCAGCGTGGTGAGGCCCTGCTTCACCAGCATCAAACTGTAGGCCAGCAGGGTTTTCATGCCACTTTCCACCGCCGCTTCTTTGATCACCTCCGTGGGGGCCTCTTTGTTGATCAAGTCCGCAAGGCGGTCGTTCATGCGCATGAACTCGTACACCCCTACCCGACCTTTGTAGCCCACGCCCCCACACTTCTCGCAGATGGGCTTGCCGGTGGCCTTGCGCTGCTCCACTTCTTTGGGGGAGAGCTTGTTGGCTTTGTAGAAGGTGAGCTGCTCGCCGTCGCCACTGAGGGTAAGGCCATAGCGGGCCAGCTCCTCCGGCGTGGGGTGGTAGGGGATCCGACATTCGGTACACACTCGGCGCATCAAGCGCTGAGCCAACACCCCCAGCAACGAGCTGGAGATCATAAATGGCTCGATCCCCATCTCCGTCAGACGGGCAATGGCGCCAGGGGCATCGTTGGTGTGCAGCGTGGTCAACACCAAGTGGCCCGTGAGGGAGGCTTCGATGGCGGTTTTGGCCGTCTCGTGGTCGCGGGTTTCCCCCACCAGGATCACATCCGGGTCTTGCCGCAAGAAGGCCCGCAGGATCATGGCAAAGTCCATGCCCTTTTCTCGGATCACCTGCACCTGAGTGATCCCCGGCAGCGAGTATTCAATGGGATCCTCGGCGGTGCTGATGTTGATGCCCGGGTCGTTCACCTCCGCCAGGGCCGAGTAGAGGGTGGTGGTTTTCCCGGATCCCGTTGGCCCGGTCACCAAGATTAGGCCAAAGGGTCGCCTGACAATCTCCTTGAAGCTTTCCAAGGTCTCTGGGTCGGTGATCAGCTTGTCCAGCCCCAGTTGGGTGGCGGAGTTGTCCAGAACCCGCAGCACGATCTTCTCCCCATAGCGGGAGGGCAGGGTGCTGACCCGAAAGTCCACCTTGCGCCCCTTGAAGACCCGCCGAATCCGCCCATCCTGGGGCATGCGCCGCTCGGCAATGTTCAAGTTGGACATGATTTTGAAGCGGGCAGTGAGGGCGGGGACGATCTTCTTGGGAAAGTTTTCAAAAGCCTGCCGCAACACCCCATCTTTGCGGAAGCGGATGCGCAGGTATTCTTCTTGTGGCTCGATGTGGATGTCGGACGCCCCATCCTGCAGGGCCTTGACCAGGATCTGGTTGGACAGTTTAATAATCGGGGCATCATCTGCCGATTTGACCTGCTGCTCCAGGGATCCCTCGCCGGCCTCATCGGCAGCCACATCCTCAATAGCATCCAGATCGATTTCGGCAGTGTTGACCACCACCTCTTCTTCCTGTTGGGCAGCAGCCGCGTCGTTGATCCCTTTAACAGCAAGTAAATCCGCCTGCACATCCATGTAGCGGTTGATCAGGGTCTCGAAATCCCGCTGGGTGAAAACCCGCCGCTGCAGCTTGAGCCCTTGGATGCGAAAGCGCCGTTGGATGTCATCCAACGCCTGCAGGTTGTCCGGCTTGACCATTGCCACCATCACTTGATTATCCTGGCGGCGGATGGGCAAGAACTTGTAGCGGTTGCAGATGTCGAGGGGCAGGATCGAGTCGATCAGCCCGATTATCTCCGAGATCTCCACCGGCTCCAGGTCGACATCCAGGGAGGGGATCCCGTAGATGATTTTCAGTTCAAAGAGCTGCTGCCGTTTGTAAGCCCGCTCCAGGTCAGGGGTGATCTCTTTGCCCACGATATCCTTGACCACCAGAGCCAGGGCCTTGCTGTTGCCCTCTCGATCCGCTTTGAGGGCGTTTTGGATGTCCTGGATCTGCTTATCGTCGGCAAAGCCCAGCTCCTTTAACTTGCGGCCAAAGGGGGTAATGCTGACGTTGGCGATGGCCAGAGCTTTGCTGGCAGCGCCGGCGCGGCGCGAGGTAAAGGGAGGGGAAGGAAGATCGTTCATGCTGGCGGGTCACCCACAATGCCTCTATTTCACTGCACTTGGCTGCTAAGGGTCAACGGTAAAGATACATAAGTCTGGACTTCCCAGAGGCCGCCAACCCTGGGCTTACTATGCCCCAACTCGGCTCAAATCTCGCATTCACATCCATCTCGTCCCCTAAGCCTCGCAGACCAACGCTTGCGACCGCTGGGTTAGGTAAAGGTTTTCGCTGTAATCGACAGGGCAGTCGATGAGGGTGGGCACCGGCTGCTCGAGGGCCTGCTTCAGGATGGGGATCAGCTCGGCAGCCTTTTCGACACGGTAGCCCTTGAGGCCCATGCTCTCCGCCAGCTTGACGAAGTCTGGATTGCCGAACTTGACGAAAGCAGCCTCGTTGTATTGATTGTGTTGCTTCCACTCGATCAGCCCATAGCCGCCATCGTTGAAGATGAGAGTTACAAAGGGAGTGCCCACCCTGAGGGCAGTTTCCAGCTCTTGGCAGTTCATCATGAACCCTCCATCTCCGGTTACGGCCACGATGCGCCGGTCGGGATGCACCAATTTGGCGGCCAAGGCCCCCGGAATGGCGATGCCCATGGCGGCAAAGCCGTTGGAGATGAGACAGGTGTTGGGTTTGTCACAGTGGTAGAGGCGGGCCATCCACATCTTGTGGGCACCGACATCGGAGATGACGATGTCTTCCGGTTGCAGGACTTGGCGCAGGTCGTAGATCAGCTTTTGGGGTTTGATCGGGTAGCTCTGATCCTGGGCATAGCAGGTGTACTCGCGGACGATGTTCTGCCGCAGGCTGAGGCCATAGGGATCCGGCTTGCCCGTGCGATCGCAGCGGCGCAGGATCTCCATCAGGGAGTCGGAAATGTCTCCCACCACCTCCACTTGCGGAATGTAGCTGCTGTCGATTTCAGCCGGCAGGGCGGCGATGTGAACGATGGGGATGGTGCCGTCGGGGTTCCATTTCTTGGGAGAGTACTCGATGAGGTCGTAGCCGACGGCGATCAGCAGATCGGTTCGGTCGAAACCACAACTGACCAGATCCCGCTGCTGTAGGCCAACGGCCCACAAGGACAAGGGGTGGGTGTAGGGGATCACTCCTTTGCCCATGAAGGTGTTGACCACGGGGATGTTCAAGCGGGTGGCAAATTCCGTGAGGGCGCTGCTGGCTTGGGCGCGAATGGCTCCATTGCCGGCCAAAATCAAGGGGTTGCGGGCGCGGGAGATCAGGGACGCCGCTTCGTTCAGGCTTTGATAGGAGGCGTAGGTTTTGTCCAGGCGATCTCTCCTCAAGGGAGTGCCGCTGGCTTCCATGGCGGCGATGTTTTCCGGCAAGTCGATGTGGACGGCCCCGGGCTTCTCGGTTTGGGCCAATTTGAAAGCCTTGCGCACGATCTCCGGGGTGATGCTGGGGCGCACGATCTGGGCATTCCACTTGGTGACGGGGGCAAACATGGCCACCAAATCCAGGTATTGATGGGATTCGATGTGCATGCGGTCGGTGCCGACTTGGCCGGTGATGGCCACTAGGGGTGCTCCATCCAGGTTGGCATCGGCAACTCCGGTCATCAGGTTGGTGGCGCCCGGCCCCAAGGTGGAGAGACACACCCCCGCTCTGCCCGTCAGCCGGCCATAGACATCGGCCATGAAGGCGGCCCCCTGTTCGTGGCGGGTGGTGATAAAGCGAATTGAGGAGCGGCGCAGGGCTTGCAGGACTTCCAGGTTTTCTTCGCCAGGAACGCCGAAGATGTACTGCACCCCCTCATTTTCCAGGCAGCGAACCAGCAGTTCGGCGGTATTCATGGTGGCAAGGGTATGGAGAACGGTGGATCTGGATCCCACCATAGACGGCGGACGGGGCAAGGGATAACTTGTTTTCTGGGCTTGGGGACGGGGGCAGGCTGGGCTGGGAACCAAGCTAAGCTCAAAGGGGCGGCCCAGGCCCAATTGCCCCTCCAAGCTTCCTCTTCTGGAGATGCCCATGCGGCTCTACGTCGAACCTTTCACCGTTCACAAGCGCTACGCCTTGACCATCAGCCGAGGTACCCACAGCGATACAACCTTGGCTTGGGTGCGAATTGAGGAGGAGGGAGTTGAAGGGTGGGGAGAGGCTTGCCCTTTTTCGGTGAGCGACGACTACCACCAGTCTCTGGACGACATCCTGATGGGCTTGGACGTGGCCAAAGGGATCCTGCGCCGCCATTCCCCCTGGGAGCGACAGCCAATCGAGGCAGAACTGCTGCGGGCCGGGATCCCTTCGGCAGCGCGGGCAGCGGTGGATATGGCCCTGCACGATTGGATGGGCAAACGGCTGGGGAGGCCCCTGTGGCAGTTGTGGGGGCTGGATCGCTCCCGCATTCCGCCCACGACGATGACGATCGGCATCTCCACCCCGCAGGCGGCCCGCCAGCGCGCCTTGGCCTGGATGGAACAGACCCAAGCGCGGGCTTTTAAGATCAAGCTGGGCAGCGACTCGGGGCTGATGGCGGATCAGAACATGCTGATTGCCGTGCAGGAGGTGATCCCGCTGGGATCCCTGATTACAGTGGATGCCAACGGCGCTTGGACGGTGGAGCAAACCCTGAGCATGAGCAACTGGCTGGCGGGGCAAGGGGTGAGCTACCTGGAGCAGCCTTTGGAGAGGGGGCAGGAAGCGAAGCTGATCACCCTCTGGCACGAGTCGAAGCTGCCCATTTTTGTGGATGAGAGCTGTATGGACAGCCGCGATATCCCCCCTCTGGTGGATCGCGTCCACGGGATCAACATTAAGCTGATGAAGTGCGGAGGCCTCAGCGAAGCCTGGCGCATGATCCACACCGCCAAAGCCCACGGCCTACAGGTGATGTTGGGCTGCTACAGCAACACAGCTCTGGGGAATACGGCGGCGGCCCACTTGGCTCCCCTGGTGGATTACCTGGACTTGGATAGCCACCTCAACCTCATCGACGATCCCTTTGCCGGGGCCATCCTGCAGGACGGCTGCCTGCTCCCCACCGACCGACCGGGTTTGGGGGTAGAGCTGCGGGAGGAATAATGGGAAGGCCGGAATCCCTGTCCAGCGAAAGTCGCGTGGCCATCCTGCTCCACGGGGGATTGCTGGGGGAGCATGGGAAAACGGGGCTGGGGCTGCTGCGCTACGGCTCTTTCCCGGTGGTGGCGGTGATCGACCGGGAGCAGGCGGGGGGATCCCTGGCCCATCTGACCGGAATTGCCAAAGACATTCCCATCGTGGCCTCGGTGGAGGAGGCGCTGGCCCACCGGCCTGAAGTTCTGGTGATTGGGATCGCCCCTTCAGGGGGGCGGTTGCCGCCAGCCTGGCGGGAGGAGTTGGGCCTGGCCCTGCGAGCTGGCCTGTCTCTGGTGAATGGGCTGCACACGCCTTTGGCCGAGGATCCCCAGTTTCGGCAGTGGTTGCAGCCGGGGGCCTGGATCTGGGATATTCGCCGCGAGCCCCCCAACCTGTCGGTGGGGAAAGCCCTGGCCCGCACCTTGCCCTGTAAACGGGTGTTGACGGTGGGCACCGACATGAGCGTGGGCAAAATGTCCACCAGCTTGGAGCTGCACCGGGCCAGCCTGAGACGGGGCCTGCGCTCCCGCTTTTTGGCCACCGGGCAAACCGGGATCCTGATCGGCGGCGAGGGGATCCCTTTGGATGCGGTGCGAGTGGACTATGCCAGTGGGGCGGTGGAGCAACTGATCTTACGCTATGGCTCTGACCACGACATTCTGCACCTGGAAGGCCAGGGATCCCTGCTCAACCCCGCCTCTACGGCCACCTTGCCTCTGTTGCGTGGATCCCAGCCCACCCACCTTATCCTGGTACACCGCGCCGGCCAGATCCACATCAAGGGGATAGACTACGTGCCCATCCCGCCCTTACCCAAGGTGATTGAGCTGTATGAACAGGTGGCGGCAGCTGCCGGGGCTTTTGCCCCCGCGCCCGTGGTGGGGATTGCCCTCAATACCTTGGGCTGGGAGGAAGAAGCAGCCCTAGAGCAGATCCGCCGGGTGGAAGCCGAGACCGGACGGCCCTGTACGGATGTGGTGCGTTTTGGGGCGGATCCCTTGTTGGAGGCAATTCTGGCGGCAGGATAACTCAGCTTGCAGCCGGATCCGCGCCCATTGTCCATCTGGGAAAAACTCATCATCTTCAACAGGTGAGCGATTCAGATGGTTCCCGGTGCCGTTGTCTTCTCTGAGATGCGATCTCCTCAGCCAGGTATTCTCGATCCAAGTCGCTCCCATTGGCCGGGGGCCAGGAACTGGGCTTGCTCCGTGTTCAGAGAAGAGCATGACTCTAGTCAATAATAAGCTC
>NZ_JANSIO010000137.1:0-4646 GCF_047462195.1 Synechococcus sp. R3-13
AGGGCCACCAAGTTGCCAAAAAAGATGGAAACCCCCCCCAGGCGCACCATCGGTTGCTGGTGGATCTTGCGCTCGTCGGGAAAGTCCAACTGGCCACTGCGGATCCCGACCGCCTTCACCACCGGGGTTGCCCACAGAACCACACAGGCAGCAGCCAGAAAGGCAACCAAGTAGGGCATAGCAAGCCGTGGCGAGGATTGCGGTTATCCCAAGTGGGGGTAGAGGGGGAAACGACGACAGAGCTGAGCCACCCGCTGGCGACACTCTTCCAATACAGCAGGCTCCTCAGGCTGAAACAGACAATCGGCGATGATCTCCCCAATTTCCTCAAATTCTACTGGCCCCAAGCCGCGGGTGGTCAAGGCCGGGGATCCCAGGCGCAGTCCGCTGGCCACGAAAGGCGGCTGTGGGTCGAAGGGAATGGTGTTTTTGTTGGCGGTGATATGGATCTCGTCCATTAGCCGATCCGCCCGTTTGCCTGTCATCACCGGATCCGCCGCCCCCACTTTTTCCAGCACCGCCGAAACCGAGCGCAGATCCAGCAGCATCAGGTGGTTGTCGGTGCCCCCGGAAACCAGCCGAATGCCCCGCCGTTGCAGGGATCCCGCCAGGGCTTGGGCATTGGCGATAACTTGGGCCGAGTACTGGGCAAAGCTGGGCTGCAGGGCTTCTCCAAAGGCCACCGCCTTGCCGGCAATGACATGCTCCAGCGGCCCCCCTTGACTGCCGGGGAACACTGCCTTATCCAGCTTTTTGCCCAATTCTGGGTCGCGGGTGAGAATGAGTCCCCCGCGCGGCCCTCGCAGCGTCTTGTGGGTAGTGGTGGTCACCACATCGCAGAGGGGCACGGGGTTGGGGTGATGTCCAGTGGCCACCAAGCCGGCAATGTGGGCAATGTCGGCCAGAAGATAGGCCCCCACCTCGTCGGCAATGGCGCGGAAAGCGGCAAAGTCAATTGTCCGCGGATAGGCAGAGTAGCCGCAGATGATCAGCTTGGGCCGGTGCTGCAGGGCCAGATCCCGCACTTGGTCAAAATCAATCCGCTCCGTCTGCGGATGCACCCCGTAGTGCACCACGCGGAACCACTTGCCGGAGACGTTTACCGGGGAGCCGTGGGTAAGGTGGCCGCCGTGGGCAAGATCCATGCCCATAGTTGTGTCTCCTGGCTGCAGCAGGGCCAGGAAAACGGCGAAATTGGCCTGCGCCCCCGAGTGGGGCTGCACATTGGCGTGGGCTGCCCCGAAGAGTTGCTTAGCCCGGTCAATGGCCAGCTGTTCAATCTCGTCAATAAACTCACAGCCGCCGTAGTAGCGCTTGCCCGGCAGCCCTTCTGCATACTTGTTGGTGAGCACCGAGCCTTGGGCGGCCAAGACAGCAGGAGAGGTGAAGTTCTCGCTGGCGATCATCTCCAGGTGATCCCGCTGTCGGTTGAGCTCTTCCTGGATCAGGCGGTAAACCAAGGGATCCGTTTCCGCCAGGATGGCCAGGTTATCCCGTAGGGTGGTCAGACTCTGGGGAGCAGCTACCATGATGACGCCAAGACCGAACTTCGCAGGAGAAATGGGCAAGGACTGCTTCGCCGTCGCAACAGCGTTGCGAAGCAACATCGTAGCATGACCCGCAAACCAGCAGTGCAGGCCCCGGCTTTTATAGTTGGGGTCAACCGAGATGGACAGGGGCTGCTTTGTAAAGAATGTTGAGCTTTTCTTCTCGGTGTCAAGGCTACCCCTCAAGCTACGGTAGAGTGAGGGGGCTGACTTTTGTGCAATTCCACTGTTAGGGAGTTGGTTATGACGGACGCACAAGTTTTCACCATCCTGGCGATTGCCTTGGTGCCGGCAGTGATGGCTCTGCTTTTGGGATCCGCCCTGGCCCGCAGCTAAAGCTCCTGCATCTCCCAAAAAGTGCCTCTGGATCCCTTCGGCCTGCCCCGTCACGACAGTGTTGCGGAGTAACAAGGCAGGCTTTTTTCTTTATCAAGGAATGGAAAGTGTGGCTTGCGCTGCTGCACTCCTTCGGTTGTCCTGCCGTTGTTGGCTAAAGTTGGATTGATAAGGAGCACTCCCGGCAGCCAAGCAACTTGAGCCAGGTGGATCTACAGCGGCTTCAGCGCGCCCTTTCCCTAGAAGCAGAGGTGGGGTTTACCGACCTGCGGGGGCGAGAGCAGACCTTCTCCCAATTTTTGGGGAGCGTGTTCGGACAGGATCCCCCCTCTGACTGGGTGCTGAATGGAGATGACCGGCGGCGATGGAAAGAACTGGGATCCCGCTATACCTTGTACCCGGAGCTGGAGCTGCCCGAACGCCAGCACCTGGTGGCCGAAACCCGCCGCTGGCTGGAGCGAGTCCGACGTCAGCAAGAGCTGTCCCGACCGAGTTCCCACCAACCTGGCTCGTTTGCAGCCTCGTTGCCACAGCGCTCTGGTTTCCCTGCCGTAGGCGTAGCAACAACCCCCCCAGAGGCAGGGCGGAGCACGATTTCCCCATCTCTCCCCGCCGGCCTCAGCCTGGAGCAGCCGCTGCAGTTTCTCAAAGGCATTGGTCCCAAGTCAGCGGAGAAACTGGCACAACTGGGCCTACACAGCGTGCGGGATGCCCTCTACTACTTCCCCCGCGACTACCTGGACTATTCCCGGCGGGTGCTCATCCGCCAAGCCAAGGTGGGGGAGACCGTTACCCTTGTAGGGACGGTGAAAAGTTGCAGTTGCTTTACCAGCCCTAAGAATCCCTCGCTGACCATCTTCAACCTAAAGATTGCCGACAAAAGTGGTGTAATTACCCTCAGCCGCTTCTACAGCGGGCGGCAGTTTGCCCAGCGCAGTTGGCAAGCTTCCCTGGAGCGGCAATACCCCAAGGGGGCCCTGGTGGCTGCCAGCGGCCTGGTCAAAAAGGGCCGGTTGGGCCTAACGCTGGATAACCCGCAACTGGAGGTGCTGGGGGGAGAGGGCGAGGAGCTGGACAGGCTGGGCAAGATCTTGCCAGTTTACCCTCTCTCAGAAGGGATCCCCGCCGATCTGGTGCGCAAGGCGGTGCAACTGGCTTTGCCGGCGGCGGCCTTGGTGGAGGATCCCTTGCCGGCGGATCTCAAGCGGCAGTTGCAGCTTTTGGACTTGCCTGTTGCCCTGCAGCAGATCCACTTTCCTGAGACCCGAGAGCTGCTGGCCCAGGCCCGGCGGCGGCTGGTGTTCGATGAGTTTTTCTACCTACAACTAAGCCTATTGCAGCGGCGACACCGCTATCGTGCCCAAGCTCAGGCCATACCTCGTTACCAGCCGGCTAGAGGGGAGCTGTTGGATCGCTTCTACCAAATCCTGCCCTTTCAGCTTACCGCTGCCCAGCAGCGGGCCATCGACGAGATCCTAGCGGATCTGCGGGATCCCTTGCCCATGAACCGCCTGCTCCAAGGGGATGTGGGATCCGGCAAAACCGTGGTGGCGGTGGCGGCTTTGCTGGCAGCCATTCAATCCGGCTGGCAAACGGCCCTGATGGCTCCCACCGAGGTCTTGGCCGAGCAACACTACCGCAAGTTGGTGGAATGGCTAAGCCAGCTACAGGTGCCCGTCGAACTGTTGACCGGCTCCACCCCTCCCGCCAAACGCCGGGAGATCTTGCGGCAGTTGCAGACTGGGGAATTGCCCTTGGTGGTGGGCACCCATGCTCTCATCCAGCCGGCAGTGCAGTTTCGCAACCTGGGCTTGGTGGTCATCGACGAGCAGCACCGCTTTGGCGTGGAGCAGCGGGCCGCTCTGCAACAGAAAGGGGATCACCCCGATGTTCTCACTATGACCGCCACCCCCATCCCCCGCACCCTCACCCTGGCCCTGCATGGGGATCTGGATGTTACCCAAATTGACGAGCTGCCGCCGGGGCGCAAGCCCGTGCACACCCTGGTGGCCCGGCCAGGGGATCGCCTGCAGGTGATGCGGCTTATCGAGCGGGAAATTGCCCAAGGGCGGCAGGCCTACGTGGTGCTGCCGTTGATTGAAGAGTCGGAGAAGCTGGATCTCAAATCTGCCATCGAGGAACACCAGCGTCTGCAGGAAAAGGTCTTCCCCCAATTTCGGGTGGGCCTGCTGCACGGGCGCTTGACCAGTAGCGAGAAGGAAGCTGTCATTGCGGCCTTTCGCCGGCAGGAGCTGGATATTCTGGTCTCTACCACGGTGGTGGAGGTGGGGGTAGATGTGCCCAATGCCTCGGTGATGCTGGTGGAGCATGCGGAGCGCTTTGGGCTCTCCCAACTGCACCAACTGCGGGGGCGGGTAGGGCGGGGATCTGACCAGGCCTACTGCATCCTGATGACAGGATCCAAAAGCGAGGAGGCCCTGCGGCGGCTCAAGGTGCTGGAGCAGTCCCACGACGGGTTTTTCATTGCCGAGATGGATCTGCGCTTCCGCGGCCCAGGGGAGGTGATGGGCACCCGCCAGTCGGGGCTACCCGATTTTGCCCTGGCCAGCCTCATGGACGATCAAGAGGTGCTGCAGCTGGCCCGCCAGGCGGCAGAGCAGCTTATTGTCCAAGACCCCGACCTGAAGCGCTGGCCCCCCTTAAGCCGCATACTGGAAGAGCGTCAGGCCCGTCTCTTGGGCCCTGGGTTGTTGACCTAAGCTAGGGGCAATTGGAGCATGACTCTAGTCAATAATAAGCTCA